>JBBSTP010000017.1:0-19336 GCA_038235795.1 Lysobacterales bacterium
CCGCGCGGGGCCTCCTCCCGTCGGTCAAGCGCTGGCGTTTCCCTGATCAAGCCTCCACTCCCTTGTCCTCGGCGCGGTAACCATGCGGAGTCCAGTCGCCCCACTTGGCTTCGTAGATGGCCTTGTTCTTCTCGAACAGCACCTTTTTTCGTTCGGCTCCCATGCTGTCGAAGCTGGCCGAGAGATGGTGATGGACGAACACGTCCTCGGCGCAAGCCACCCGGTAACCCTCGACATGCACGCGGCGGCAGTAGTCATCGTCTTCGAAAAAGCCCACGCCGAAGTCCTCGTCCATGGGCCCTACCCGTTCGTACACTTCGCGCGGCATCGCGACACAGAAGAACGCCGCATTGTGCAACGGGATCGATCGACCCGCATGGACCCGCGTGTACTGACCGGCCTTTTGGATCATCTCGACCATGTCCGAATACTGGATTTCAATGCGGGCTTCGTTACCGATGTTGTTGGTAACTGGACCCACCAGCCCCAGTCCGGGGTCGCGGCGCAGGTGCGCACAAAGTGTGCGGACCCAGCCCGGCGTCACGTAGGTGTCGTTGTTGAGCAAGACCAGCACTTCGCCGGTTGCAGCAGCAAGACCCACGTTGTTTCCGGCCGAGAACCCCAGGTTTTCCTCGTTCTGGATCAAGCGCCGGCGGTGACCCGCGGCCGACTGCTCTGCTGCCCAACTGCGCAGCCATTCCGGTGAGCCGTCACTGGACGCGTTGTCCACCACGATGATTTCCAGCGCCGGATAGTCGCTGTAAGCCTCGATGCTGAAAAGGCAGGCCTTGCTGAAAGCGAGGTTGTTGTAAGTCAGCACCACCACGCTCACGACCGGCTCCTCGATCATTGCCAGGGCGTGATCGAGTGAAGCCGCCCGGTGGTCCCACGTCTGTCCTGCGGCGAACGTCCTGCGTGCAGCGACCAGGGTCGGATCGGCGACAGGGGTCAGCTGCTCGGCCACCGCATCAGCAAAGCCCTCGGGACTTGCCACCCTGACCAGTCCTTCGAACTGGACCATTTCCGGGAGGTCGACCGTGACCACGGGCTTGCCTGCCGCCAGGTACTCGTAAACCTTGACCGGATTCGTCGCGAGGGTCAGCGGGATGACCTTGAACGGCAGCAGCGCGACATCGAACGCGTGGAGGTAGTAGGGCAAGCGGGAGTACGCAACCTCTCCGGTAAACTCCACGTTGGGCAGACCCGACAGCGCCGCCGCAGCGCCGGCAGTATCGCTCCCGACCAGGAGCACCACTACGTCCGGTAGCGCCAGTGCCAGGTTTCTGATCAGGTCGAGGTCAAACCATTCGGCGATGGCGCCGTAATAGCCGATCACCTTGCGGCTGCGCGGGTCCCGGAATACCTCGTCGGGCACAGCACTGAAGAAATCATATTCGCCCGCATTTCGGACCAGGGCGATTGCGCGCGCGATCGGCGCGATCTCCCTCTCAAGCCAGGAGGACGTGACGACGACCAGATCAGCGTCGCGAATGATTGCATCTTCGGCTTCAAGCACGCATGCGGCGTTGTTTTCAAAGCCGCCGTGGTGGTCCATGCAGTCGTATACCAGCCGGGCGTTGGGTAGGCTGCGCAGAAGCGGGCGCCAGTAGGGGTGCTGCACAAGGGAGATAGAGGCGCGCGTGTGGGTCCATGCCAGCAGTTCGGCCACGCTCGCATGCAGAGCCTGCGACTGTTGCTCGTCAGGAAGCCCGAAGTAGATTGCAGGGGCTCCGTCCTGTTTCAGATGGACCTGGAACAGCCGCCCGGATTCGTCCAGCGGGTCCAGGTGGAATCCCGGTGCAGCCGAGTCCACGAAGTTGTTCGAAATATAAAACACGCGATGTCCGCGGGCCGCGAGTGAGCGCGCCAGATGCTGAGGACGCTGCGTCCGGAAATGCCAGTCGATCACCGCCCACACGAAAACATCAGCCCGGCCTTCTTCTGCCGGAGCCAGGTGCATTGCCGTGGCCACCTCCTGATCAGGAAGATTGGTCGGCGCGATCGCCCCACTCCCTATCGGCAGGCATTGTTCGATCAATCTAACCCTGGTCGTTTTGGATAGTCCGGGAAGCCTGACCATCACTCGCCGGGCCCAACTTTTTAGGACTGTCGACTCGTGGGTGCTCCAATCCCCGCGCACAAGTCGCATCCCTGCCCTTAGTGGCTTCGTCCATCGCCAGGATCGCGAGCGAATCACCTGCGCAAGCGTGCGCGCATCCCAGTGGAGCACGTCGTGCTTTGCGTGCAAAACGGAAAGCTCCCCCGACAGCCGGTCGTTGTGAGACCGCGCGTCATCCAGCTCGCCTGCCAGGCTGGCGGACTTCAGCTTGAGAGAATCCACGTCCCGCTGGAGCTCATCGCTAACCTGAGCTTGAACGGTCAGCCGCGCTTCAAGCGCCTGGACCACCGCCTGACGATCACCCACCATGCCCACCAAGCTTGCCCGGGCCTGGACTTGTTCAACGAGCTGACGCTCAAGCTCCTGGAAACTCTGTTGCCGCTCACCCAATTGCAAGACAAGTCCATCGGCACGCTCACGTTGCTCGCTGGCAATCTGTTCAAGCGCCCGGAAACTCTCCTGCCGCTCACCCAGCTCCACTACGAGTCCATCAGCACGTTCACGCTGCTCCCTTGCGACCTGCTCAAGCTCCTGGAAACTCTGCTGCCGCTCACCCAGCTGCACTACGAGTCCGTCGGCGCGCTCACGTTGCTCGCTGGCAATCTGTTCAAGCGCCCGAAAACTTTCCTGCCGCTCACCGAGTTGCGCTACGAGTCCGTCGGCGCGCTCACGTTGCTCCGCTGCGACCTGCCGCCATTCGAGGGCTTGCTGTTGCGAACTGGCCAAGGCGTCCGAGAGTGTCCCCAGCCGGTCCGCCAGCGCCGCAAGCGCTGGTCCGGCATTCCGCGCAGCCTGCAAATGCCCCGCAGCCGTGGCCGCCGCCGCCTGATGCTTGGCTGCGGTTTCCTGCATGTCCCGTATATCGCGGGAAAGCATCCGAACCAGCTCCTGATGATGGGTCTGCTGGGTCAGCTCCAATCCGCTGATCCGACTTTCCACCGCCGCGTGGGCGTCCGGCGCTGCCTCGGCGCGGGCCACGCGCTCCCAAAGTCGGTGCTCGGTCACCCGCCAGGCCGCCGCCAGGCTTCCTGCAAGCGAAAGAAACGGCGCAAGCCGCTCGCGCCACTCTGCGGCAAACCCCGCTGGCAAGACACCGTCGCCATTCGCCACGGCAACCAAGGCCTGCCACAGCTCCCTAACCGGCAGCGGGACATGCTCGGCAACGCCATCTGCGGCTGCACGATGGTGGCGGTGGCTTGGCTCGATGATCGCCTGCAGTGCCTCCTGATCCCATGACAGCGCGCCCCAGCCCGGAAGCGAGCGAATCCTTTCGAGCACTCGCCCGGGCTCGTCCATCAGCTGGTCGTAGGTGGAGACAGCCAAGGGCATGCCCTTGGCCTGCTCCAGTGCCGCCAACGTGTACTCCAGCCACAGCAACTGCCCTTGACCGATGGGTAGTCCGTCACGGACTGCCAGGGACTGGGCAACCTCCACAGGGTTACGCACCATCAGTACGCCTGCCAACTCAACGCCCGGCTCCCGCGCCGCCTCTACCCACAGGTTCGCGAACATGCTCAGGCGAGGGTCCTTGACCGCCCAGTTGCGATGCGTGCCCCTGTCGCGTGACAGATAGCCAGCCAGCGTGGCACGCACGTCGATACCGGCCGCTGCAGCGATCGCCTCTGGCGTGGGGACAGGCAGGTCGTGCCATCGCCGTCCCATGCCACCCAACAGGCGCTCATGCAGCTCAACGGCCACCGCATCCTCCCAATGGCCGGCCTCGTTGCCGGCGCTGCCACCGAGCAAGCGCGCGCCGATGTCGATGCCGCATTGCTGGATCAGACGAGCGAGAAGCGATGTCCCACTGCGATGCATGCCAAGGATGAGCAAGCCATGCGATGCAGTGGCCGGCCCTTCCCGTCCCGTGGGGGCAGTCGCCATTTCAGTGATTCGCTAAGGGGTTCATGGAAGTATCACCGTTGACCACGCCCTAGGCCGTCGGCCCAGAGCATGGGTTGGCTGTACGGATTATCGCCGTGCCGGAGTCTTCGGCAACAATCTGACGGGAATTGGTGAAGGCGGCACCAGGGGAGTGCTTGGCGTCACCTTGACCGGCACCGTCGACTGGGGCAGCTCCAGTAATTCGTAGCGCTCACCAAGTGAGCGGGTCAACGCTGTCGCCTGATCGTCAGACTCGACGATGTACGGCACGATCATCAGTACCAGCTCCGTACGATTCTTGCGTTTACTCTGCGACTTGAACACATTGCCGAGGACCGGGATGTCCTTGAGATAGGGCACGCCCGAATCAACGTTGGTCGCGCGCGAAGACATCAATCCGCCGATCAGGATCGAGCTGCCGTCACGCAGGCTCAAGCTCGTGCTGACTGCCCGATTGAAAATCGAGGGTGTTTGTACCGAAGAATCCGCGCCTAGCGGAAGCGCCTCGCTGACCTCTTGCCGGATTTCCAAGTCAACCCGATTGTCAGAGTAGATGATCGGCTTGATGTTGAGGATGATGCCGGTCTTGCGGTACTGGATCGTCTGCAGGAGGTTTGAAGTGCCTTCAGTCTGTTGTGGCGATGTGCTTTGCGAGGAAATGGTAGGCACTTCGGTGCCGACATCGATGCTCGCCTCCGCGCCACTCTTGACCATCAGCCTGGGTGTCGAAAGCACCGTGACCCGATTGTCTTCGGCGAAGGCGCGCAACTGGGCCCGCGTCTGGCCCGCAACGTCAAGCAGGTAAGTGAGTCCGCTGGACCCGCTGCTCGCCCCCGCCAATACCCCTTGGGTCAGGGTGCCGTTGAAACGTCCGACATCGTTCTTCGCAAGCCACGAAATGCCGAACTCCTCATTGTCGTCAAGGCTCACCTCGGCGATGGTCACCTCGATCATCACTTGGCGCGCCGCCTTGTCCATCTGCTTGACCAGCGGCAGGATCCTGCCCCAATCGGAGGCCGGCCCCTGGAAAATCAGCGCGTTGCGTGGCTCGTCCACCACCAGCTGACCCCCCGACAATCCACCTGCCGCCACCGGGGTCACCGCCACGCCTGGCGAGCCGGGAACCAGTGGCGCCGATGATGCAACGATCGCGTTCGGCTGCGCCGTTGCGGCGCGCACGCCATTCAACGTCCGGGCAATATCTTCAGCCCTGGTGTTCTGCGCCAGGTAATAAAACAAACTATCGGCACCTGCAGTCGGATTGGGATGGTCGATGGTCCGCGCCCATTCCACCGCGTGCTCCAGCACCCGGCCATCGGACGCGAAAATCAGCACGGTGTTCGCGGACGACAGCGGCAAGACCACCACCGCGGTCGATTGGATCACGCCTTGGCCAGAGTGGATCGAAGCGCCATATCCTTCCGCCACCAGCACATCGACCAAGCGTTTGGCCAATTCATCCGCGGTCACGAATGCGGGCTCCAAGCGCGTGCTTACCCGGCCCCTCATATACGGGCGGTCCAGCACCTGAATCGCGGCAACCGCTTGCCTTACGATGTCCGGCTTTCCGTAGAGCACCACCGCGTTCCGATTGAGGTCATCCTGGATCTCCAGACCATCGGTCTTGAACGCGGTCCTCAGCCACTGGGTCACGTCGGAAGTTCGCACCGATTGCAGTTCCACCAGTTGGAATATCGGGCGATGCGTCACCGGCACCTGCGGCAACGTGCGGCCACTCAAGACCAGCGGCGGCTGGAAGTCCCCGCCTTGCGTCTTCAGCCGGAACAGGACCCGGCCATCCTCGAAACTGGTGCTCACGCCGTAGGCCCTCAGCACCTGAACCGCCAAGCGATAGAAATTGGCAGGCGACTGCGGCTCTGACGTGCGCAAGGTAACGAGGTCGTTGAGAGTGGCCACCGCAGGGTCCATCTGGAACGTGACCGCCAGAATGTTTCCGAAAAATTCGTTGATGAATGCCGGGACCGGCATGCCTTCAATGTTTGCGTTGATCGGCTCCCCTTTCACGGGAGGCATGCCTTCGTAAACGTCCAAGCCCGAAGCAGCCGAGACGGCACCCGGAGGATTCGGAGTAGGACTGCGTCTGAGCTCCTGGGCGGGAGTGGTGCCCATTGACAACGTTTCCGACGTCGCCTCAATCCGTGGGGAGACGGGTTCCAGTGGCTCGGGCAGCCGCACCTTGACCGGTTGCGCGCATGCTCCGGCCAGAAACGCGATGATCAAGCCCAGCAGTGGCACTCGCAAATTTTTCATCTATTGATTCCAGGACTCAGTTCTTGACCGGGGCACCCGGCTCACAGGATCCCTGGACCGCAGATTCTGCTGGCGCATAAAGATCACGACCATAGGTGCACCCCTCCAGCGCATAGACCACGCCAGAGGTCGCAATCTGTTTGATCACTCCCCCATCAGGCAACGACCCGCCAATACGAATACGCTGTGCATCCTTCGATGTGTCCGAAAACACCAGTGCCGCAGGGAACGGATCGGTGATGATACCTGCAAGCCGCCACACCGTAAGCTTAACGCCCGCCGCGCTCCCGGCGGCTCCGCCCCAGACCGGGGCATCGCGGGCAGAGGCGAATTCCTTCTCCGACGGACGCAGGTCAGTTAAGCCAGGGGGCGGCGACCATACCTGTACTCGCCGCGAATCAGGTGGCGGGACGTTCACCGGCCAGACCAGTCCCAGCATCGCGCCAGCCACCAAGCCTGCCAGCGCCCATGTCAGCAATGGATGCGTCTGGATTATTTCAGCGACCCGCATCGGCATCATCCCCAGCTACACGCACGTACGACACGACGGTCATCTGGAACGTCTGGTTCTCGCGATTTAACAACATCGCCTCCTCGATCACTGCCAGCGAGCCGCGCTTTTCGATCTGCTGGATCATGTTCAGCACGGCTCTGGGCGGCAAACTGCCGGACAGGACGATTGGCACCCGCATGAGCCCCGGCTGCTCTTCCACCGCTTGCGGCTCTTGAGCCTGGACCTGTACCGCACCACCGTGCACGGCGGCCAGGTCCCGCGCCCAGGTCTGTGCGCCTGCCTGTGCGAGGCCGATGCTGGCAACTTCGGGTATTTCCGCTTCCAGTGCCTTTCGCACCCGCGCCGCGGCTTCCGCACGAGCGGGCCATTCGTCCTGCTTGGCCATTTCACGCAACTTGTGCAGGTACTGCCTGCGCTCAACGTACTGATCCTGCAGGCGCCCGCGCCAGTCGACCAGCACAAGCGCGCAATACAGTGCAAGAATCGCGACAATCACCACCAGGCCGAGCCGCAGCCGTGGGTTCTTGGCCAGCTCCTGACGCGCTTGGGCGATCAATTGGTTGGCGGCGCTCATGGTGGCGCCTCCTTGTGGGAGGTCTGGCTGGTGATGCCGGCCTTGATGGTCACTTCGTTGCCAGTGCGTCCCAGATCAACCGCCACGTTGCGGAATATCTTGGTTGCCTCCAAGCCGCGCACCAGCGCGGTCGGATCGGGGTCGGACATTTGCAACACGACCTCCAGCGAACGGCTATCCGGCATGCGCCATTCGAGCAACGTCCAGTTGTTCCCCGGAGTTGCGGCGATCACTGCCGACATCAGCTGGAGTTGCCGCCGGGGCGGACGCAACTCCAATAATTTTTCAATTGCCGCTACGTCGCGCTCCGCAGCTTCGCGTGCGGCTAGCGTGTCGCCAACGCCCGCGGCCTCCTTGTCGATGACCCGCTCCAACATTGCTTTCTTGGCGAACAATCGGATTGCAGCCGCCAATGGCATCGCCAGCGCAGCCACCAGAAGTCCCACCGCGACACTCTGCAGCACCATGCGATGCCGGCCGGCAAGATCCGTGATGCCGGCTTCCCGCTGCCTGGTCCAGGGAAAGCGCAACATCGGAAACGACTCGACCAGCGGTATCTTGGGACTCGCGGCCAGGCCGGCGCCGCGGCGAAAACTGTTCCAGTCATCCAGTGTCGGCACGGCGGGCCACCACTGGCAGGCGAACATGGTGTAGTCGCCCCAGACGCGGCCCTCCACACCCTCATCCATCGTGACCAGACATGCCTCGCCGACCAGCGGGATGCCGCGAAAGAGCGTTTCAGGCAGGACCCGACGCGGCGGCGCCACCAACTCGCCATCGCCGAGCTGAAGAATCTGGCCATGCGACCAAGCCCACACCATCGCGTGCGCGCCGACCCAGTCGACGTGGTAACGGGTGTCGGCAAAAGGCGACCAGCGTTGCACCGCGATGTCCGCATAGGCCTTGCGCCTGGCGAACGGGATTGCGCTGCCATCAATCACCGTGAATGCACAAAAGCGTCTCGCCAGGATCCACTCCTGGCCGATACCACCCTCTTGCAGCCGGGTCAGCCCATCACTGCGCCGCAGCATCCGGCTCGGCGAAAACCTTCGCCGCAACGGGGCGAGCCGTGCCATGATCTGTTGCTTCGTCACCAGGATGAATGAACTCATAGTCCTCACGCCAAGGCCGTCCACCCTCGTCCCGGGGGGTAAGGGTCCAGTGCAGGACCCTAACCGTTCCACCGTCTGGCGACCACAGCTTCAGCGTTCCCGAAGCCATAGGATACAGCGCCAACACGTCCTCGTTGGCCGGGACGACGCCGGTCACCCCATAGAACGCCGCCAAGCTGATGAAAGGGGCGAGCGACCTCGCGTCGACCGCACGCTGCGCGGTCGCCTTGTCCATGCCGGGGAGCGTTTGCAGCACGCGCGCCGGCGCGGTGTTGATGTTGATCTGCGATGAGCGCACCACCGTCAGTGACGCACTGAGATCCTCGTCACTGATGTCCGCCAACGCCTCATCCCAGCCGATCACCCGCCTGAGCTCCATCGGCGTCGACAGCGTACGGTTACTCGGAGGCGCACGCGATAGGCGCTCGTAATCGCTGCGCTCGGCGCTGTTCAGCCGGTACAGGTCATCGGGATCCTGGTAGTCCTGTAACAGGTTGAACAGCGTCTCGAAAGGTTTCGTGGCCGCCGTTTGGCCGCCGCGTGCGGCGTCGAGATAGTTCGCCAGCAGCGCCGGTGGCGCCCAGTTGATCGCCAGCAGCCCTCGATCATCCTGCAGTGCGAAACGAGTGCCATCGAGACCTTGGCGTACGCTGGAATCGAGCGGCACCTCGTTTCCCACGGGCGCATACGACAGCGGCTCTTCGCCCGCCCGTTGCGAGATTCGCTCGTCTTCGCTCACCACCACGCGGTCATCGACGGTAAGTCCGCCGAACGTCATGCGCTGGCTGGTCAACAGGTACAGCACCGTCGCACGCGTGCTGGCCATGGCGATCTCCTCTCGCAACTGCCGCTCCCGCACGACCTGCTCGTCTCGCAGGCGTTGGGTGATTGCGCCAATGACCGACGCCAGGACCGACAGGATCACCAGCACTGCCAGCACCGCGATCAGCACGAACCCGCGCTGCGCGCGCGCTCCGCCGTGCGCGGCCGGGAGCCTCATCACTCCTGCTCCAGCTCAAACGGATCCTCGCGCAGGACCAGTGGCCCGGACACGGAAGCCAGGCGGACGCGCTCATCGGCCCCGGTACCCCGCACGAATCCAACCCCGGCAGGCAGGCTCTCCTGCAATCCCTGGGCGGGTGGCCACTTGTCGTGCTGTTTGCCCTCGCGGTCGAAGTAGACGAAGCGCGCGCCCTCGAAGTCGCGCAGCGGCATGGCCCAGCGATCCTGCCCGGATTCAGCGTAGGCGATCTCGCCGCCTTCGGACGTTGCACGAAGTTGCCAGTTGATCGCCGAGGGCGCGCCTCCCGAACCAAACAGCGGATTAAGCGTGACGCCCTCGAAGCCGGAGCGACTGCCGGCGAAAGGATGGCCAGGCTCCGCCCGCAGGCCACGCACTGCGTCAACCAGCCACGCCTCGAACAAGGAGGAGCGATCCAGCTGTCCCGCCTGTGCCGCGATCCTCTGCTGCGCGATGCGATAGCTGTCCATCATCTGGAACATCATGGTGGCCGCCATCGACACCAGAATCAGCATCACCAATGTCTCCATCAGGGTGAAGCCGGCGCTGGCGGCACGCAAGCGTGTTGCGCTCACCGTCATTGCTCCTCCAACGCGCCAGTCTGCCGGTAGCCCAATTGCCGCACCTGAAAGCGTTGCACCTCGACGTCCTCGACCGAGAGCCGGACATCAAGGGTGTACAACCCCACTTGAAAAATCGTCGGCATCCCGATCTGGGTCACGGCATTGCGTGCCGGCTCGACGGGCTTTGCATCCCACTGCATGACCAGTTGACCGATTTCACGGCGACCGCGTGGGTCTTCCATGGGGTTGACCAGACGCAAGGCGTCGATCGCTGAACTGGTCAACGCGGCGACCTCGCGCCGCTCCTGCACCCGCGACAACGTCTTGATATTGACGCCCAGCCACGAGTACAACGCAAGGACGCCCATGCTGAAGATCACCAGCGCGACGATGGCTTCAAGCAGGGTGAAACCGGCGGATCGGCGCGAAGCCACTATCGTCATTTCGCCTTGATCACGGGATCGCAGAAGGGCGCACGTGCTTCGATCATCGCGACGCGCCCATTGTTTTCAAGGCGGATGGTCCCGCCGTCACAGACGCCATTGTGTCGAACCGTCCAGGGCGCGTCGGTGCTCGCCGTCCACCCGGGCCCCAAGCGCAGCACGGGCGGATCAGCCGCCAGCGTCTCGGCACTGATGACAACGTCGCGACCGTGCTCACGCGCGGCGGCGGGCAGCCCGCGCACCTGGTCCAGCACCGATTCGATTTCCCCTCGACGCTGCCAGGTCTCAATGCCGCGCAGGGTCGCCGGCGCCACAATGGCGGTGGCAAGGCCGAGGATTGACAGCACCACCACCATCTCGAGCAGGGTGAACCCGCGGTGCCTGCGCAACCCCGCCACGGTCACTGCGCGGGCTTGTGCCCGATGTCCGCGTCTATGCCTTCGCCGCCGGGCTTGGCGTCGGCTCCCAGCGAATACAGAGAAAATGGCTGGTTGCCGCTGGAGGATGGGGCGTAATGATAGGGATTTCCCCAAGGGTCGTTGGGTAGATCGTCATTGATGTACGGCCCTGCCCAGGACTTCGCGGCGCGCGGTTCCGCGGGTGCGGTGACGAGCGCGCCCAAACCTTCCTCGGCTGTCGGAAGCCGGCCCAGGTCCAGGCGCAGCGTCTGCAGCGCCCCGCCGAGCATCTTGATCTGGGTGCCTGCGGTCTGCACCTTGGCCTTGTCGGCCTGGCCAAACAGACGGGGTCCGACCAGTCCCATGATCAGGCCGATGATCACCAGTACCACGATCATCTCCAGCAGAGTGAAACCGCTCTGGATACGGGCAAAACGCGGTGGTCGGATCGCAGGCACGGCACACCTCTTTCTATACGGCGAGTCTTTAAACGGCGAGATCGTTGGCGCTGGTAATGGCCAGGATCACACCAAGAATGATGGTTCCGATCACGCTGCCGATCAACAGAATCGCAATTGGTTCGATCAGGATGAGCAGCCTTTTCATGCGGTTGCGCCCGGACTCTTCGTACAGGCTCGCCAGCGATATCAGCATGCCGGCGAGCTTTCCGGAGCGTTCGCCGACGCGTACCAGATTGTAACCGGTAGGCGTCAGCGCTTCATGGTCCTCCAGTGCATCGGCCAGCGCGCTGCCCCCACGCACCGCACGGGTGACCTCGCCCATGCGGGCGAAGCGGTGAGGGATCTGCAGCCCGGCCTGCGCCAGTTCAAGCGCCCGCATCAGCGGCACCTTGTTCCCCAGCAATGCCGCGAGCACCTTGGCCCAGCGCGACGTGTCGGCTTCAACCAGCCACGCCCCCACCAGGGGAAGCCGTGCGGCACGATCTGTCAAATCGCGGCGCACTTGCGGCCTTCGCAGTGCGACCACCAGGGCCGCGACCACGAGTGCAACCGTGATCAGCAAAATTCCGAAATGGCTGCGCGTCCACGTGCCCAGGCCCAGCACTGCCCATGCGAGAAACGGCAGGTCCTCGGCGCGGTTGAGCAACGAGGCGAACTTCGGCACCACGAACAGGAACATCAGCGCGACCGCTGCAGTCCCGGCGATCACGAGCACGGCGGGGTAGATCAACGCGTTACGCATTTCGTTGCGCAACAGCTGTTCATACTCCAGCTGGCGTGCGGCGTCAGTCAGCGCGCGGCCCAGCTCACCGGTCAGCTCGCCAGCCTTTGCCAGCTGCAGCACGTACTCGGGCAAGGGCAAACCGCTGCGACCAAGCGTGACCGAAAACGCGTCGCCGCGTTGCAGGTCTCGCGCCATGGTGGCGAACGCCATGGCGATACCGGGATGATGCGCCGACGAGGCCTGCGAGCCCACCGCATCGGCAACAGAGACGCCTGATGTCAGCATCGTCGCCAGTTCCTGCACCGCCAGGATTACGTCGACCGACTGCACGCGTCGGCGGCGCCCGCTGCCGGCGGCGCTGGCTTCGCCTGACTTCAACGCGACCACCGCCAGCCCGCGGCGCTCCAGCACGCGCATCGCATCGCGCTCGCCCAACGCGCGTATCACCCCGGAAAATCCCTGGCCGGCGCTGTTCAATGCCTCGTACTTGAACTTGGGCATCGGTCAGCTGCCGGTCACGCGCAATACTTCTTCCACCGTGGTCTGCCCGCGCCATGCCTTCAGCAAGCCGTCGTCGCGCAGGAACCGGTGGCCTTCGGAACGCGCCAGCGCCTTCATCGCGTTGACGCTGCCACCGCTGACGATCAAATGTTGCATCTGTTCGGAGACCGGGATCATCTCGTAGATGCCGAGACGGCCTTTGTAGCCCGTGCCCATGCACAGCGGGCATCCAACCGCTTCGCGCCATTGCGCCGGCTGCCCCGGCATCACTTCGCGCGCAAAGACTTCCGCCTCCGCGCGCAACGCCTGGGGCACTTCGCACGGTTTCGCGCAACTGCACAGGCGGCGCACCAGCCGCTGCGCCTGCACGGCGCGGATTGGCGTGGCGACCAGGAACGGCTCCACGCCCATGTCGATCAGTCGCGTGAACGCGCTGACCGCGTCGTTGGTGTGCAGGGTCGACAGCACCAGATGACCGGTCAAGGCAGCCTGGACCGCGATCTCCGCGGTTTCCAGGTCGCGGATCTCGCCGATCATGATGACATCGGGATCCTGGCGCAGGATCGAGCGCAATGCGTTGGCGAACGTCAGGCCTATGTCCGGGTGCGCCTGGATCTGGGTGATTGCAGGCAACTGGAACTCCACCGGATCCTCGACAGTGATGATCTTCTTGAGGCCATCGTTGGTTGCCGCGAGCGCTGCGTACAACGTCGTCGACTTGCCTGAGCCAGTCGGTCCGGTGACCAGCACGATGCCGTTGGCCTCGGCGGTCCAGGTCTGCATCATCGCCAGATGGTCGGCTTCGAAGCCGAGCCGATCCAGCCCGAGCTCCTTGCGCTCCTTGGGCAGCAGTCGCATGACGATTGATTCGCCATGCACGCCCGGCAACGCCGACACGCGGATGTCCATTTCCTGCCCGCCCACGCGCGTCGACATGCGTCCGTCCTGCGGAAGCCGCCGCTCGGCGATGTCCATGCCGGAGATCAGTTTCAACCGAGACGCGACCGCGTCGAAGCGCTCCCGCGGCAGTTGCAGGCGTGCATGCAGCACGCCGTCGATACGGAAGCGCACGGCGAACTGCCGCTCCTCCGGCTCGATGTGGATGTCCGAGGCGCGCTGCTCGACCGCCTGCGCGAGCAGGTTGCTGACCAGCTCGACCACTGGCGCCTCTTCAGCCATCTCACGCAGGTGCTGGACGTCGCCACTGTCGGAGCCGCCATTGCTCGCGCTGCGTGCCAAGGCGTCGAGCATGCGGTCCAGATCCTGCGCCCGGCACAGACAATACTGTATCGGCACGCCCGGAAATGCGTGTCCGACCGCCTCGCGCAAGGACGGCAACAAGGGGTCGCGCGCGGCGCAAAACATGTCGCCATCGGCGCCTGGCCACACCAGCGCCTGCTGGTCGACCAGCCAGTCCAGTCCTGCTGGCGCTGTCGAGCCCGTCAGCCGCAGCAGGTCCTCGTCGGGCGCTGTCAGATCCAGCCCCAGCACTGGCAGTGCGAGCTGGCGCGACAACACCTGCAGCAGACTGTCTTCGCTAAGCGCGCCGATCCGCATCAACACGCTGCCCAGACGCCCCCCGATCTTGCGCTGAAGATCCAGCCCACGCTCGAGGTCGGCAACGCCGATCAAGCCGTCTTCCAGCAGCATTTCACCCAGCAGCATCGGCACCGACGAGGGCTCCGGATCCGGAGTCGACAACGGCGTCTCCGACCACCTCTCGACTTCAGATGACATCGGCAAATCCTTTTTTGAGCGACGCGAATGTCCACAGACCGAACAGATAGATCGCCACGGCGACCACCGCATAGCCTCCCAGCACGCCCCAGTCCGGCCACCGGCCCTCGAATACGACCATGCGCAATTGCTCGATGGGGATCGTGATCGGGTTCAGGGCCAGCCACGGTTGAATGGCTTCGGGCATTGCCGATCGTGGGAAGAACACCGGCCCGAGGAACATCGTGACCATTACCAGCGGCCCCACCAGCTGGGCCAGGTCGCGGATGTAGACGCCCAATGCTGCGAACAGCCAGGTGAGACCCAGCAGCAATGCGGCATACGGCAACACCAGCAGTGGTACTGCCAGTTGCGCAGCCGCAAAGCCAGTTCCCCAAAGTCCATTCGCCACCAGCAGCAGGGCCAGCGCAATTGTCAGATGGGTCAGGGCGGACAGAAGCTGGATCCAGCCCAGCACCTCGAGCGGGAACACCACCTTGTTGACGTAGTTCGGCTGCGAAACCACCAGCGTGGGCGCGAGGTTCAGCGACTCGGCCAACAGTCCGTGCATCAGGATCCCGGAAAACAACCGCAGCGCGACCATGCCGATGCCGACATCCGCGCCTCCCGGCCACCGCGCAGGCAGGACGACACCGAACACCAGCGTGTACACGCCAAGCATCAGCAGCGGTGTCATCAGCGACCACAGTGATCCGAACAGGGAGCCACGGTAGCGCCCGGCCATCTCGCGCCGGGTCAATATATGAATAAGCGAACGGTGGCGCCAGGGATGGGCCAATGAAGCGGAGAGCCTGGAAGACACACGACCTCCGAGAAAAATGCCTGAGCACGGGGGCCAGGCGGCTCGGTGCACACTTGCGGCCAGTGTAAACCCACGCGGCACGGGGCGCGTGGTCAACTTTAGATCCCTAAGAATCGTGTGAATGGAGTGTCATGCGCGCCATTACCATTCCCCAGTTCACAAACGGACACTTGACGGAACTTTAACCCTAAGTTAGCGTTCGCCCTGCAGCTTGATGTCCTTGGGAGAAGGTTGCCGTGCTTGCTGCATCGGAACCTTCTTGATAGCCGTCTTGCAAAATGCCTGGGAACAGCTGGTTGCCGGAAGCTGCACGCTTACTGGTACCAGGCGACACAGTAGTGCAGCCAGTTCAAGTTGCAAACCTTAGTATTTTCCTGACAGGAGTTAAATTCGACATGTCGATCTTCAAGAAAAATGTCCTTGCCGTTGCCCTTGTGGCCGGTATGGCGTTGGCCGGCTCTGCCGGTGCGTACACCATTCTCACCAGCGGCAATACCGCTCCCGAGACGATTGCAACCCAGTCCGGCAGCAAGTTCACCATGACTGAGAACGTGCAGGTCCGGATTGACCTGGGCGACGTCATCATCGGTCGCACCACCGGCTTCCAGGTTCGCATCGACCTGATCGGTGCGGAGTTCGGCGCGAACGCTGGCCCGTTCGTGCTCGGTCCGGCAGCTCCGGGTTACACGTCCACCCTTGCCGCCGGCGGCACTGTTGGGACCAACATCGCCCAGTACACCGTCCAGCCGGGTGACACGTTCACCGTGATCGGCCAGGGCATCCTCGGCTCGCTGAACCCGCTGACCCTGCAAAATGCGCCGGGCAACGTCAGCGCGCGCGTCCGTATCATCGATCCGGTGACCGGCACCGGTCTGCATGACGCGACCCAGCTCATTGTCATTCGTGACGACGGCCTGGCCTTCACCTGCAAGGCGCAGGCAAACGCGGACCAGATCGACGTCGGCACCAATGGCAACTTCAAGCCCAAGACCGGCTTCGTCGGTTCTGACGCCGACTTCCAGATTGGCGGTGCGGATAGCAAGACTGCGGCGCTGGGCACCATCACCGTGTCCGCCACTGCCGGCTTCACCTTGAACGTGGCTCCGGGCGGTGACACCTTGACCTCGCGCGTCAGCGGCGATTTCACCTCGTTCACCAACGTGTTCCTGGCGACCAACAATAGCTGCTCCACCAACATTGGTTCGTACACGATCAATGCCGGCAAGACCCAGGCGAACCTCGACAAAGAGTTCGCAGCCCTGAATGCGGCCGGCGGCATGTTCACCAAGAACGGCGGCTCGGCCACCCTGTGCGTGACGGTAAATGGCACCACCCAGGTGGCTGCCCAGAACTTCACCGTGCAGAACGGCATCAACGGCAAGTTCGAGGACGACGTCTGCGTCGTCGCGCCGATCGCGTTCAACGGCTCCGTGGTCGAGATCTACCACATCAATCCAGCCGGCAACACCACCGCACAGAGCTTCGTGCGGGTGATCAACCGCAGCACCTCCAGCGGCAAGGTCACGCTGCATGGTATCGACGACAAGGGCAACCCGAGCGCGCAGGACGTGAGCTTCAACCTCGCTGCCGGCGCCTCGATGCAGTTGAACTCCGAGGATCTGGAGCACGGCAACGCCGCCAAGGGCCTGACCGGCGCCTGGGGCGATGGCGCGGGCAAGTGGCGCTCCATCCTGACCGCCGAATTCGCCGGCGTCCGGGTGCAGGGCCTGAACCGCAACGCCAACGACGGCACGGTCACCAACCTGACCGACGCTGATGGCCGTGGCGAGCAATTGTTCAACCAGCAGTTCGACTAATCGTTAAGTAACGCTTGATAGACGGGCGGCTTCGGCCGCCCGTTTTTTTTCGCCTGCCAAAAGCCGCAATCGTCAGGCTGACCGCAGGGGATTGCCGAGGCTGCCCGCACCGGTGGCGCGACAAAGCACGCCCGATCGGCGATCATCCGCGCCTGCCTCATCGAGTCTCTATGTGGATCAGCGCCATCCCTTACCCGCCATACGCGTGCATGGCGTCAGCAAGACCTATCGCATGTGGGCAAGCCCCGGCGCACGCCTGCTGGTTCCGCTTCTGGTGCGCGCCGGCAACCGCCTGCGTACTTTCAGCTCGCGTCTGTCGCAACCCCTGCTCGACGCGGCCCACCGGCGCATGCATACACACTTGGCCCTCGCCGACATCAACCTGACCCTGGGTCGTGGCGAGGCCTTGGGCATCATCGGACTCAATGGCAGCGGCAAGAGCACGCTACTGCAGATCATTGCCGGCGTGCTACCGGCGTCAACTGGCACGGTCGAGGTCAACGGACGAGTCGCCGCGTTGCTGGAGCTCGGTTCGGGTTTCAACCCGGAGCTCAGCGGCCGCGAGAACATCTTCATCAATGCGGCGATCCTGGGCTTGTCGCGCGCGCGCGTGGAGGCGGTGCTTGACGAGATCATCACGTTTGCCGACATCGGCGCATACGTCGACGAGCCAGTGAAGACCTACAGTTCGGGCATGGCGCTGAGGCTGGCGTTCGCGGTGCAGGTCCACACCGAACCGGACATCCTGATCGTCGACGAAGCCCTGGCGGTTGGCGATGCAGCGTTCCAGGCAAAAGCGATGGCGCGCATCGACCAGATCCTGGCGACCGGAACCACGTTGCTGTTCGTAGGACACGATCTCAACGCGGTCAAGGCATTCTGCCACCGGGCAATGCTGCTGGAGGGCGGGCGGATCGTCGAGGAAGGCCTGCCCGACCAGGTCATCACCGAGTACCTGCTGCGCACCCATCGCCGCGCGCTGGAAGCGAAACTCGACCCACAGGCCGCAACATTCAAGCGCCTGGCCGATGGCTACGGTGTGGCCGACGGCTACGTGTCCAGGTCGAGCCTCAACGATACCCAGCACGCCACCCTGGCACACGGCGAGAAGGTGACAGTCTCGCTGTTGATCCGGCTGCATCCGTCGATCCGCAATCCGGGGATCATTTTTGACGTCATGGATGGCCGTGGACTGCAGTTGACCGGCCGACGGGTCGTGCTGCCGCCTGTGTCGGACGTGGCCGATGTCGAGATGACGATCTCCTTTGATGCGTGCTTCCAGCAGGGCATCTATCGGATCCGCACGCGCGTCGTCGACTCGCCCAACCTTGAGCAGACAACGGTGTTGTCGCGCCAGGAAGGCACGCTTTCCTTCGAGATCGTCGATGACTGCCGCGAGCACTTCACCGGCCTGTTTCCGGTGCCAATGGCGATTCAAATCCAGTCATGACGCGGCGGCTGTTGTTTCACCGCGATTTTCACGGATACACCGGCGGGCACGGCAAAGTCTGGGACTATTTCATCCATGCGGGCAAACACGCCGGATGGTCAGCGGCAATTTACCTCACCGGCGGCAGCCTAGATCTGCACAACCCCTGGCGGGTGCACCAGGTGCCGGTGGATGTGCAGTGGAACCCGCAATCGTCGTCGGTGCTGTTCCTGGCCGGGCTGGACTGGAGTGCGTATCCAATCGATGACGCGGCCAAGCCGGTAATCAACCTCATCCAGCACGTGAGGCATGCCGACCCTGCAGATTCCCTTCATCGCCATTTGTCGCGGCGCGCCATCCGGATCTGCGTCAGCCAGGCCGTGGCCGATGCCATCCGTGGCACCGGCCGGGTCAATGGCCCGGTACGGGTCATTCCCGCTGCCATCGACCTGGGCGGACTGCCGCCGGCCACGCTTGCGCGCCAGGGAGTATTCATCGGCGCAACCAAGCAACCCGAGCTGGGGCGCATGCTGCTGGCGCGCTTGCTGGGGCAAGGCCGCGACGCCACGCTCATCGATCATTGGGTGCCACGCGATCGCTACATGGCGTTGATGGCGAAACGCCGGGTCGCGGTGGTGTTGCCGTCGCCTACCGAGGGATTTTTCCTGCCGGGGCTGGAAGCCATGGCGCTGGGATGCGCCACAGTGGTCCCTGACTGCATCGGCAATCGCGAGTACGTGCGCGCCGGGGCGAATGCGCTGGCGCCACCGGCCCAGTTGGATGCGCTGGTTGACGCGATCTCCCAGCTCGATGATGCACGGTTCGCCGATACGCTGATCGCTGCGGGCAAGGCCACTGCCGCCTCGTTCGGCCTGGATGCCGAGCGTGCCAGTTTCCATGTGCTCCTCGACGAAGTGGACAGTCTGTGGGAGAACTAACCTCGCCAAACCTGATGCTGACCGGCGTTCC
>JBBSTP010000018.1:0-18961 GCA_038235795.1 Lysobacterales bacterium
CTGCCAGATCCTGTCGTACGTGCGCTGGTGGTTCGCCATGCTCGCGCAGCAGGCCCTCATTGGTGTCCACGCCGGCATCCGCCATGCCTTTGGGACCATCGATGCCCTGCCAACGCGTGGCCATGTGCGCGACCGCCGAAGGCGGATGCCAGCCCGCTGCACGGAACACATCGTCAGCCAACGTGGCATCGCCATCGGGCTTCACGAGCAAAAGGCCGGCATCCAGCAGCGCGTTGACCGCCTCAATGCCAAAGCGCATGTCCAACGTTTCCCGCTCGATCCAGTCCACGGCACCGAGTGCGCCCAGCAACGGGACATGCGTGGCATCGAGCTCGATCGCCTTGGAGAGATGCGGCGCATGCGCAAACCATGCCAGCCGACTGACCACGCCGGTGCCGCCTTGCAAAAGATCGTCCAGTTCGAAGCTGGCCACTTCCCGTGGCTCCAGCCAGACCACTGCGCATCGTCGAATCTGCATTGCTCTCCCGAATCGTCCGCCATTGCCGATGGTATTGTCCGTCCACCACAACAACAGGGGAGAACACCGTGGAAGAAGAGACCAAGATTCCGCCCGCTGGGCTGCACCCGCGCCTGGTCAAGAAATTGCTGGACAACCTTGAAAGCAACCCGACCTTTCGTGATGCGTTCGTGGCATCCCCGGAAAAGGCGTTGCGCGCGCTTGGCTACACCGATCCTTGGGCCTGCATGTCGTTGGAAAGCGGCAAACTGGCGTCACCTGAGCAAATCAAGACGCAACGTTACAAGCTGGAAGACGCGATGGTTGGCATCCAAGGGTATATGTGCCCCCTGGAATCGCAAGAAGGGATGTAGCCGAGCACAATTCTGCTCGAAAACCCGGCCCGGTGGATCGGCTTCGCCGGGCCGTTTCCTAATTCGAAACGCACTACTTCCTGACGGGCGCCGACCCGGGCGCTGTCGCGTCAATCGCCGCCGTGCGAACTGCCGCTGCTTTCAGTGCTTCTGCAGAGATCGCCACATTGAGGAATCGGAGCACATCGGACGTCGTGCTTTCGACGAACACTCTGCCGCGATGTGTCGTTAGCCAGCGGGCCTGGGCTGAAGCTGCGCCGGTATTGCCTGCGTCCTCATGGGCCCGCATCAACGCCCAATGCACCGCCACCAATGCCGTGTCCTGGCGGGCCGTTGCATCGAGCCGGGAGATTGCCGCACGCGGTTGGCCGGCCAGACGCTCTTGTTCGGCCATGACCACCTGTTGCAGCGCCGAAACAGTCGGGTAATCGCGGATCACGGCACTGTCCTGCGTGCGTCGCAAGGCATTGGCCACACCAGCGCGATCACCGCGATAGGCCGCCAACAAGCCGGCGTAAAGTCGCAGTTCCGTCGTGATTGGCTGGTACACCACATCTGCTTCGGTACCCTTCAAATCGAGCATTGCGAGGAGATTGCGCAAGGTCCTTGATGCATCGGCATGACCAGACAACACCGCGACACTTGCAATCCCCGCGCGGGCACGCAGGGACTCGAGCGCATCGCCATCACGATCCGCTTTCGCAGCCCAGGCCTGCGCCGCCTTGGCGGCATCCAGCCACCGCCCGCGGTCAATCCAGGTGACCACCGCTGCCTCGCCACGCCAGCCATCGCGGCCATTGGTACTGGCCAGATACACCTTGTCTGCTTCGGCATGCTGGCCGCGCGCATCGAAGGCGCGCGCGTGGTACTCGGCATACGCCGTGAACCCTGCGGCCTTGGCCGCACGGTATTCCATCAGCGCCGCGTCGTATTTCTCCTGCCCAAGCAGGTATGTCCCCACGGCGTCGTGCGCGATGGCGACCCCTTCGTACTGAGGCGCCAGCGTGCGGCGCGCCAAGGCTTCGGCAACCAGGAAGTCATTGCGATGGTGCCAATGGTTGGTCGCCAGCCGACCAATGATCCGGTAATCATCGGGGTACAGCGCCAGATACTCCTGCGCCTTGCGAAAATACGGACCAGGCGCGTCGTACTGCAGCAACATCAGCTCGACGCCGAGCTTTTCCTGAGGCGAGAGTCGCTGCGGAATCGCAAGTGCCTTGCGCCACTCCCCGAGCGCCAATGCCACCTCACCCCCGGACGCGTGCACGCGCGCGATGTCGGCGAGCGCCAGCGCGAACTGTGGATCCAGTTGCAACGCACGCCGGTACAAGCCCAGCACCTGCTCGCGCTCGCCGGACGTAGTGGCGAAGTTGCGCGCCAAGGCGAATGCCTTGAGCGCATCCAGGCTCGGCGTCGACACGTTCGGCAGCGCCACCGAGGTCCTCTGCACGGACTGCAGGGCCTCGCCGAATTTCTCGCGCAGGTCACCGGTGACGTCGTCGATGGAGGCCAGCGCCGATTCGATGCCCTTGCCGTCGGAGGACAGCGCATACACCGTGGCCTGCGTATGCGGGTCGACCACTTCGGCGCTGACCCGCAGGCGCCCGCCCACCTCGGACACCGTGGGCAGGATCAGCGCGCGCGCGCCATCGCGCATCGCAATTTCCGAACCGATCGCGCGGTCCACCGCGCTATCGGGCTTGCGTTGCATGTTGTGAAGGGTCTCGCGCACCTTCAGGTCGCTGAGGACATTGACGTAGCGGGATTGCTCCAGACTGATCCGGAATGCCTGCTCCAGCGATTCATCCAAACGCGCGTCGCCGGTCAGGTTGCGCAGGTCGCCGACGACCACCCAGTCGCGCTCGCCAAAGGCAATCGCCGGCGTCGGTTGGGCGATGAACCAGCCACCCACGACCATTGCCGCCAGCACCATCGCTTCCGCCGCCAGCGCCGCCGGCCGCCGCCACAGCGGCAGGTCGCGCCAGGCCTTTGGCGTGTGCGCGGGCATGCGCAACGACGCCAGGCCGGGCTCACCGACTTCGTAGACGTCCTGGCCTTCCGGCACGCCCTTGAAACGCCAGCGTCCGTAGGACTTCCACACCAGTAGCTCGCCACGTTCGCCGAGTTCGCGCACGGCGCGATGCGCCAGCGGTTCCGCGGTGGCCGACAGCAGGATCTGGCCGGGCCGCGCCAGCGCCATCAGGCGCCCCGCGAGCGGCTTGGCGAGGCCTTCCACTTCCAGCGACTTGGCGCCGACCCGCACCGCTTCGACGCTGTTTTCCCACACCAGCACCTCGCCCACATGCAGGCCCGCCCGCGCCTGCAGCGGCTGCTTGTGTTCCCGACCAAGATCGCGCAGGCCGCGGACGTAGTCCAGGGCGAAACCGAGACCGTCGATCGGACGTTCGAAGATCAGCAGCAAACCGTCACTGCGGTCGATCAGGCGCCCGCGCCAGCGCTGCTGCAGTTCCAGCACCATGCGATCGTGGGCACGGAACAGCGCGGCGGCTGCATGATCGCCAATGCGTTCGACCAGCCCGGTGGAATCCACCAGGTCGGTCAGCAGCAGGGTGCGGACCTGCGGCGTATCGGTGATCGGGGTCATCGCCGGCATGGACTCAGTCCTGCCATTCCACGCGATCACCGCCGAGGCGCTTGGCCCGATACAACGCCGTGTCGGCCTCGGTGTACCACTGCTCCCAGTCACCGTCGTCGCCGAGCATGCAGGCGCCGATGCTGAGCGATGTCATCTGCGGCAGGCTGCCGTGCATCCTGCGCAGCATGCGTGCGCTACCCAAAATGTAGTCCGCCATGCGCTCGAGTTCCTCGCGACCCTGGTCATGCACCAGCAGGCAGAACTCGTCGCCACCGAGGCGACAGGCGATATCGTCCGGCCCGGCCACCGCCCGCAGCAGGTTGGCGACGCTCTGCAGCACGCGGTCACCGGCCAGATGACCGTGGGCGTCGTTCACGCTCTTGAACTGGTCGCAATCGATCAGCATCAGCGACAACCCGCCCAGGCTGCTGTTGCGGCGGCGCTGGTCGACGTGCATGGCGAAGCCGCGGCGGTTGCACAGGCCGGTGAGTTCGTCCGTGCGGGTCAACACTTCAGTCTGGTTGAGTCGGTGCGCGGTGGCGCGCAGGGTGTCCAGCGCGGTCTGCAATTCCTGGTTGCGCCGGCGCAGGCGCGCGGTCAAGGCCTGTTCATTGAACACCACGCGCATGATCGCGCGGCGCAGGAAGTGCGAGAGCAGCTGCGGATCACGCGCCGCCAGCGCATCGAATTCGCCGCGAGCAAGTTCCAGCAGCACCCCGTCCTGCGACACGACCGCATCCGCGCTGCGCGCATGATCCCCGATCAACAGGCCGAGCTCACCGAAAAATTCGCGCGGCCCAAGCCGCTTGCGGACCAGATCGTCGCCAAAGTCCAACTCGACCGCACCATGGGCGACAACGAACATCGCTGTGCCCAGATCGCCACGATGGAACAGGCGCTGGCCAGCCTCGACCCGGCGCGGGTGTGCCACCTGCGCGAACAGCGCGTACTCGGCGACACTCAGCGCGGACGAAACCGGATCGTCCATGCCCGGTTCGCCGGCTACCGTCTGCTTGATTGCGGCCACGCCGTCACCCACTCCACGCCCCCCGGATCCGATGGAGAACCGCAGCATAAGCGGCTCCCGTCCGGAAAGACAACGCAGGCCGGCGGGGCGACCGGCCTGCGGGCGCTTGGGCTTGTTCAGGCTGCGGCGCGTTCGCCCTGGAATTGCTCCTCCTCGGTGGAGCCTTTCAGTGCAACGGCGGAGCTCTGCCCGCCCTGGATGGTCTGCGCGATTGCGTCGAAATACCCGGTGCCCACCTCGCGCTGGTGCTTGACCGCGGTGAAGCCACGGTCGGCGGCATCAAATTCTTTCTCCTGCAACTCAACGAAGGCGCTCATCTGCCGGCGCGCGTAGCCATGCGCCAGATCGAACATGCCGTAGTTGAGCGCGTGGAAGCCGGCCAGGGTGATGAACTGGAACTTGTAGCCCATCGCGCCGAGTTCGGTCTGGAACTTCGCAATGGTCGCGTCGTCGAGATTCTTTTTCCAGTTGAACGACGGCGAACAGTTGTAGGCCAACAGCTTGCCGGGGAACCTGGCATGGATCGCCTCGGCGAACCTGCGCGCGAATTCCAGATCGGGTTTCCCGGTTTCACACCAGACCAGGTCGGCGTACGGCGCATAGGCAAGACCGCGACTGATCGCCTGGTCAAGGCCCTTGTGGGTCTTGTAGAAGCCTTCGACGGTGCGCTCACCGGTGCAGAACGGCTTGTCGTTGTCGTCGACGTCCGAGGTCACAAGGTCAGCGGCTTCGGCGTCGGTACGCGCAACGATAAGCGTCGGCACGCCCATCACGTCGGCGGCCAGGCGCGCCGCGGTGAGCTTCTCGATCGCCTCGCGGGTCGGCACCAGCACCTTGCCGCCCATGTGCCCGCACTTCTTGACCGAGGCCAGCTGGTCCTCGAAATGCACGCCGGCGGCGCCCGCTTCGATCATCGCCTTCATCAGCTCATAGGCATTGAGCACGCCGCCGAAACCGGCTTCGGCATCGGCCACGATCGGCTGCAGGTAATCGATGCTGTCGTCGCCTTCGGCGTGGTTGAGCTGGTCCGCGCGCAGCAGGCAGTTGTTGATCCGCTTGACCACCTGCGGCACCGAATTGACCGGGTACAGCGACTGGTCGGGGTACATCTCGCCGGCCACGTTGGCATCGGCCGCGACCTGCCAGCCGCTGAGGTAGATCGCCTTGAGGCCGGCCTTGACCTGCTGCATCGCCTGGTTGCCGGTCAGCGCGCCCAGCGCATTGACGAAATCACTGGCGTGCAGCGACTTCCACAGCTTTTCCGCGCCCAGCCGGGCCAGTGAATGCTCGATATGGACGGTGCCGCGCAGGCGTACCACGTCCTCGGCGCTGTAAGTTCGGGTGACGCCAGCCCAGCGCGGGTTGTTGGCCCAGTCCAGCTTCAACTGTTCGGCAGAATGCAGGGTGTTCTTCATGGTCGGCCTCATAGGGTGATTTGATGCAGTGCGGGCGGTGGTTGGGGAAATGTCGCGGTCAGTCGAGTCGTTCGTACGCCGGCAGGGTCAGGAATTCGGCCAGGGTGTCGGCGTGGGTCAGTTGGTGGAGCATCCCGATCGCCTCGTCGATGCGGCTGGCGCCGGGCAGGCTCAGGCGCTCGGTGAGCTTGCCGGGCAGGCCGATCAGGGCGCGCTGAAGCAATGCGGAATCGACAGGTGTCCCGTCGTCCAGGGACAGCGGCTCACGACCGTCATCGGCGTAGTGAATCCACTGCCACAACTGGGTGCGGGCGATTTCGGCGGTGGCGGCGTCTTCCATCAGCCAATGGATCGGCACGCAGCCATTGCCGCCCAGCCAGGCGGCCAGGTAGCGCACGCAGACCTCGACGTTGTTGTCGAAGCCGGCCCCGGTAATGGTGCCAAGCGGCGGCTTGATCAGGTCGTCGCGGGTGACCTGCACGTCATCGCGCAGCACGTGCTGTTGATTGGCCTCGGGCATGTGCGCATCGAAGATCTCCCGCGCCAGCGGGATCAGCGCCGGGTGCGCGACCCAGGTGCCGTCGTGGCCGGCGCTGACCTCGCGCAGCTTGTCGGCGCTGACCCGGGCCATCGCTGCTTCATTCGCTTCGGCGTCGCCGGCATCACCGGAGATGGGGATCTGCGCGGCCATGCCGCCCATCGCATGCGCGCCGCGGCGGTGGCAGGTGCGGATGAGCAATTCCGAATAGGCCTTCAGGAACGGCTGGGTCATCGACACCTGCGCGCGCTCCGGCAACACCTTGTCGCGATGCGCGCGGAAGGTCTTGATGTAGGAAAAGATGTAGTCCCAGCGCCCGCAGTTCAGGCCGACGATGCGCGCGCGCAAGGCGTGCAGGATCTCGTCCATCTCGAACGCGGCTGGCAGGGTTTCAATCAGCACGGTGACCTTGACCTGGCCATGTGCCAGCCCCAACGCGTTTTCGATGTGCGCCAGCGCGTCTTCCCACAGCGCCGCTTCTTCCATCGACTGCAGCTTGGGCAGGTACAGGTATGGGCCACGATCCATCGCCGCCAGCGCGGCTGCGTTGTGGAACAGGAACAGGCCCGCATCGAACAGGGAAGCCGACATCCTTTCGTCTTCGCCGTCACCCGTCACCAGCACGTGCTTCTCGTCCAGGTGCCAGCCGCGCGGGCGCACGCAGAGCACCGCGCGTTCGGCCTCGGGCTTCAGCGTGTAGTGCCTGGCGCCGTCGGCAGTCGTCCATTCCAGGTTGCCGGCAACCGCGTCGCGCAGCGCGTGCTGGCCTTCGATCAGGTTCAACCAGGTCGGCGAGGTCGAATCCTCGAAGTCGGCCATGTAGACATTGGCGCCGGAATTGAGCGCGTTGATGACCATTTTCGGATCGACCGGCCCGGTGATCTCGACCCGGCGATCCTGCAGCGCGGCCGGGATCGGCGCGACCTTCCAGTCGGCGGCGCGGATGGCGGCGGTGTCGGCGCGGAAGTCCGGCGATGCGCCCGCATCGAATTCACCCTGGCGCGTGGCGCGGCTCTGCAGCAGGACTTGCCGGCGCGGTTCGAAGGACTGATGCAACCCACGCAGTAGGCCCAGTGCCTCGGGCGTCAGCAATGCGCCCTGGTCGGGTGCCTGCGAGGTCAGCCGGATCCCGGCTTGGCGGGTCTCCGTGGAGGATTGCAGAACTGCCGACATGCGCGGTATCCGGAAATGCGTGGACCTGCACCATCCGCCAGCGTTTGGTATTTAACAAACCAGTTTTATCAATGCAATATATTAATATTCCAAATATATGTGATGAAACATGGCTGACAGGCCCGCCGGCGCCATTCGATTCGCCTACAAAGGCTCACGCCTGAAGCCTTTGCGTGCGTTCTGCCAGGTGGCTCGGTTGGGCTCGGTGTCGCGCGCGGCCGAGGCGCTCTACCTCAGCCAGCCGGCGGTGAGCCTGCAATTACAGGCCTTGGAACGCGAACTGGGCGTGCGCCTGCTGGAGCGCAGCGGCCGGCGCCTGACCCCGACCCGCGAGGGCGACCTGCTGTATGAGCTGGCGCGCCCGCTGGTCGAAGGCCTGGACGGCTTGGCGGCCAGCTTCCGCGAGCAGGTGCGCGGGCTGGACGCCGGCGAGCTCAATGTCGCCGCCGGCAGCTCGACCATCCTGTACCTGCTGCCCGGCATCGTCGATGCGTTCCGCCAGCGCCTGCCGGACGTGCGACTGAGCCTGCACAACGTCACCGGCGCCAGCGGTTTGGACCTGCTGCGTTCGGACGCCGTGGACCTGGCGGTGGGTTCGATGCTGGATGTGCCTGCCGACCTCAGCTACGCGCCTGTCTATCACTTCGAACCGATGCTGATCACCCCGCCCGACCATCCGCTGGCGACAAAGCAGGACCTGCAACTGGAAGACCTGTCGCCTTATGGGCTGATCCTGCCGCCCAAGCGGCTGACCACCTATCGGATGGTGGACCTGGTGTTCCAGCAAAACCGCGTGCCTTACACGGTGGCGCTTGAAGTCGGCGGCTGGGAGGTCATCAAGCAGTACGTGGCGATGGGCCTTGGCATCAGCATTGTCACGGCCATCTGCCTGACTGAAGCCGACCACCAGCGCCTGGCTGCGCGTTCCCTGGCACGCTGGTTCCCCTCTCGCAGCTATGGCGTGGTGATGCGCAAGGGCAAGTTCCTGAGCACCCAGGCGCGGGCCTTCGTCGAACTGATCCAGCCGGAACTGGTGGTCAGTCGTGACTACGACCAAGGCGGGCACTCAGAGCGCTGATCAAGGTGTCCGAGGCACTCCGGCGGATGTCCGCGATCGGACCAGCGGCGAGGGCGGCGGGTATTCGAGCAGCGGCATTACGAGTCGCGTAGCGGTTACCCGTCGCCAGGCGCCGCGGACCCGGCAGGTTTTCACTCTTTCGGCTGAAGCACATCGTGGTTGCGGCCCTTGTAGGGCGCATACCAGCGCTGGATGCGCGCGATGTCCGCATGCATGTTGGTGGTCAGCTCGAAGGGCGGGCCGACGCCGACTGTTTTGGTCGCGTAATCGAAGTACACCGGCACCACCGGCACCCCGGCGCTGCGGGCGATGTGCCAGAAGCCCGGCTTCCAGCGCTCGACCCACTTGCGCGTGCCTTCCGGTGCGATCGTGTACCACATGCGGTCGGCTTTGCGGATCGCCATCGCGGCCTGTTCAACCACCCCGTGGGCTGCGTTGCGATCGACGCCGATCACCCCCTGCCACTTCGCGAGCGGCCCGAGCAGCGGCGCCTTGACCAGCGCGTCCTTGCCCAGGATCGACAGCTTCATGCCGGTGCCCAGCTTGACCGCCATCCCCCACAAGCCATCCCAGTTGGATGAATGTGGCGCGGCGATCAGCACGAATTTGGCCAAGTCAGGAAACTCGCCGGCCATGCGCCAGCCGCCGAGCCGCAGGATCGTGCGCCCGATCCATTCCACCAGGTGGTTGCGGGGCATCCGTGGCGCGCTTGGCGGCAACGTCAGCACCACGTCCTTGCGCTGTTCGCTGTTCACTCCCAATCCTGGCCCCCGCGCCCCTGCGAGCGCCCCTGCTTGATCGTCGCACGTCCGCGTTTTTCACCCAAGCGCCGCTCCTTCGAGCCGCGCGAGGGCTTGGTGGCGATGCGCGGTTTCGGCGCATGCAACCCGGCTTCGATGAAACGCGCCAGGCGCACGCGCGCATCCTCCCGGTTGCGCTCCTGGGTGCGGAAGCGCTGTGCATTGATGACGAACACGCCATCCAACGTCATCCGCCGATCGCGCCGCGCCAACAGGCGCGTGCGCACGTCGTCCGGCAATGACGGCGACGTGGCCACGTCGAACCGCAGCTCCACTGCGGTGGACACTTTATTGACGTTCTGCCCGCCAGGACCGGACGCGCGCACGAAACGTTCGATGAGTTCGTCGTCGGGAATCTCGAGGTGCTCAACCTGCAGCATGGGTCAATTCTAGGCGGGCCCGCCGAAGCCGGCATGCGCCGCAGCGACGTCGTCGCCAAACATTGCCAGGGCCTTGCGAAATTCCGCATCGGTGACAGGCGCCAGCACCTCGAGCAGATCGCCCGTGCGCGGATGCGGGAACGCCAATCGTTGCGCGTGCAGCAACATGCGGTGGATGCCGAGCATGCGGAACTGGCGGTTGTGGCGGCCGTCACCGTGGCTGGTGTCACCGATCAGGTGATGCGACAGGTGTTTCAGGTGCCGGCGGATCTGGCGGAAGCGCCCGCTGACCGGCGCTGCACGCAACAGCGCGTAACGCGAGGTCGCAAACCTGGCCGATGGCATCTCCAGCTCGCAGGTCGCGAGCACGTCGAAGGCGGTACGTGCCGGTTTCTTCAGCGGCTTGCCGGGCCCGCCATCGAGCGGATGATCGACGATGAAGCGGGGTTCGTCAGGCCACCCCCGGCACACGGCCAGGTAATCCTTCTCGATGCCGCCGGCCATCACCGACTTGCCGAGTGCCGAGGCACTTTCGCGGTCGAAGGCGAGCAACAGGCAGCCCGAGGTCGCCCGGTCCAACCGATGCACCAGGAACACCGGTTTTCCGAACTGCTCGCGCAGGCGATCGGCGGCGAAGTCGGTCTCGCCGCGTGCCAGCGCGCTGTCATGGACCATCAGGCCGGCCGGTTTGTCGACCACGGCCAGTGCATCGTCGCGATACAGGACCGGCAACGTGCCGGCCGGCAGTTCGCTCACGATCGCCGCGGCCACGCCGCAAGCAGCGCCCACAGCCCGCCAAGACCTGCAATCCACGCGGCGGCGGGAATCCCGAACACCCGCGGGCCGCCTGCCTCCAGGCCGTATAGAACGGCCGAAACGACCAGCAGACCGGTACCCAGGATGGCCGCGACCATGCGCTTTTGCCCGTCGCGGGCGACGCGCGCCAGTTCGGCCAGGTCGTTGGAGCGCATGCGCAGCTCGTGCTTGCCTTCGACCTGCTGCTGCAGCCAGGCATGCAGCAGCCGCGGCACTTCCGGCGCGCGGGTGATCATTTCCGGCAGGCGCTTGCGGAATTCGCTTGCGAGCCGCTGCGGGCTGTAACGCTCGGCCAGGATCTGTTCAAGCACGGGTCTGGCGACGGCCCAGATATCGATTTTCGGGTCCAGCTGGCGGCCGACGCCTTCGATGTTGAGCAGGGTTTTCTGCAACAGGATCAGCTGCGGCTGCAAGGTCAGCTCATAGCGCTGCGCGGTGCGGAACAGTTTCACCAGCACCTCTGCCAGCGAGATCTCCGACAGCGGGCGGGTGAAATACGGTTCGCACACTGCGCGGGTAGCCGCTTCCAGTTCGTCGATGCGGATGGTGGCCGGCATCCATCCGGCCTGCACATGCAGCTCGGCGATGCGCCGGTAATCGCGGTTGAAGATCGCCATGAAATTTTCGGCGAGGTAGTACTGATCCTCGCTGGAGAGCTGGCCCATGATCCCGAAATCCAGCGCAATGAAGCGCGGGTTCTGCTTGCGCGTCGGATCGACCCAGATGTTGCCGGCATGCGCATCGGCATGGAAGAAATTGTCGCGGAACACCTGCTGATAAAACAGGCGCACGCCCTTGGCGGCCAGCGCCTTGCGGTCGATGCCGGCGGCGTCCAGCGCGGCGATGTCGTCGCTGGGAATGCCATAGACGCGTTCCATGGTCATGGCGCGCTCTGCGGTGTGGGTCCAGATCACCTCGGGCACGTAGAGATCCGGCGAGTCCTGCCAGTTGCGCCGCAACAGCGAGGCATTGGCGGCTTCGCGCTGCAGGTCGAGTTCGCCGGCGAGCGTGGCCTGGATTTCGGCAACAATTTCGCGCGGGCGGATCTTGTCGGCAGCCGGGTGCGTTCTTTCGACGATGCCGGCGATGCGGTGCAGCAACGCCACGTCGTCGGCGATCTGCCGGCGGATGCCCGGCCGCAGCACCTTGACCACCACATCGCGCGGGGCGCCGTCACCGACTGCATGCAAGGTCGCCGCGTGCACCTGCGCAATCGAGGCCGAGGCCAACGGCGTGGTGTCGAAACTGGCGTAGGCCTCCTCGATGCTGCGCTCCAGCGCGCGCTCGACCATGGCCCGCGCCTGCACGCCATCGAACGGTGCAACGCGGTCCTGCAGCAGGGTCAGCTCTTCGGCGACGTCGGGCGGAATCAAGTCACGGCGGGTCGACAGGATCTGCCCAAACTTGACGAAGATCGGGCCAAGCTCCTGCAATGCCAGCCGCAGGCGCGCGCCCCGCGACAGCGACGCGACTTCGGCGGACGCACGCGGCACGAACGGCTGCATCAGCTTGAGCCAGCGCGCGGCCGGGGTGTCATCCAGCAGGTTGTGCAGGCGGTAGCGCAGCAATACGCGGCCGATGCGCCAGGCGCGCAGCAACGAACTCATGCCTGCACCCCGCGCGCTCGTTGCAGGCGCGCGATTTTCGCGCTGAGCCGCTCGACATCGTCGCGCAGCGCGTCGACATCGTCATGGAAGGCATCGAGCTCGGCGCGCGGGACCACGTCGCGGCTTTCCTCGGTGACGTATTCGGCAGCGGTTTCGGCAAGGTTTCGACCAGCAACCTGGGCATGTTTCAACGCGCCCGCAACCGCCTTTGCGATCTGCACGCCCACGATGTCGCCAAATACTTTAGTGAATGGGAGTTGCCAGTCGGGATCGAAATTCTGCGCGAGCTGTTGCAGACGGCGCGCCAGTTCGGCGTCGCCTTCGATGCGCAGCTTGCCGACCGGCGGTGCGTCATCGCGCCGGAACATTGGAAGCTGTCTCAGCAGGCCGGACAGCGTGGTGCGCACGCCGAGATCGGGTTCACGCGCAGCAACGAGCGGGCCGACGCGCAGTGCATCACCATCGACCCGGATTTCCAGCGCCAGCGCCGGCGCGCTCAGTTGCAACGCCACGCGCTGGCCATCAAGTGGCGTCAATGCGGCACGTGTGTCTTCGTCCAGCGCCAGGGCACGATTCAACGCGGCTTCGAGTGCGTGGCCCGCGGGCTGCTTCCAGTTGAAGGCTGCATCGCTCATGCGTGCATTGTAGGGGCGATTGCGTGAATCACTTCCCGGGCCGCACGGTGGCCGGCACTCAGTATCCCAACGACGCGCGCAACCGCAGCAAGCCCTCGGCCACGCTGACGGTGGGCACATAGCCGAAATCGCGACGCGCCGGCTCCATCGAATACCAGTGCGTGGTCGCCAGTTGCTCGGCCAGAAATCGCGTCATCGGCGGCTCACCCTGCAATGGCAGCGCGTGCCACAAGCCCTCGCACACCACGCCGACCGCATAGGCCGCGGCGAACGGGATGTGCTTGTCCACGGCCGGCGCACCCGCGGCCTGCAACAGGCTGTTGACCAGCTCGCGCATCGGTAGTGGCTCGCCATTGCTGATGAAGTAGGCACGTCCTGCACATGCAGATCCCGGCGCGAGATGCTCGAATGCATCGAAATGTGCCTGCGCGGCATTGTCGATGTAGGTGCTGTCGACCTTGTTGTTGCCGTCGCCAACGATACGCAGCCGGCCGGCGTTCGCGCGTTCGACCAGCCGCGGCAGGATGTTGTTGTCGCCCGGCCCCCAGATCAGGCGCGGACGCAGGGCGACCGTCGCCAGGGTCGAATCGTTGGCGGCGAGCACGGCCCGCTCGGCGATGGCCTTGGTGGTCGCATACGGCGCCTTGAAGCCTTCGCCGTAGGGAACGGAGTCTGCCGTTCCGCCTTCCACCCGATGCGTCGCGCGATGCGTCACGCTGGGTGAGGAGGTGTACACCAGCCGCCTGATGCCCAACCCGCGACAGGCATCCAGCACGTTGCGCGTGCCGAGCACATTGGCGCGGTGATAGCTGGCGTAGCTGCCCCAGGCACCTGCCTTGGCGGCGTTGTGGAACACCGCGTCGCGCCCCGCAAACGCGGCGGTCACCGCATCGTGGTCGGCGAGATCGCCGGCAATCTGGCGCACACCAAGCACGTCCAGTTCTGCATAGTGCCCGCGGTTGAAGCTGGCGACCTCATGCCCGCGTTCGACCAGGCCGCGGCATAGCGCCTGGCCTAAAAATCCACCACCACCCGTGACCAGGATCCTCATCATTCGTCCTCCGAACCAGCCATGGTGCAGCGATCCGGCCGGTCATCCATGACCGGCGCTCGGCGCAGCACACGCGCCTTGCGGGCGCGCGTAGGCGCTGCTTCTCGCCCCCCACCACCCGTGACCAGGATCCTCATTCGCTGTCCTTGATGGGCTGCTTCGCCGCCCACGCTGCCAATCTCTCACGCCCGATCTTGGCGTTGTGGCGGATGTCGACCGGGAACGGTTCCGGGTAACGCAGGAACACATCGACCTTGGCGGTATTGACCATTACGTGGGCGAGGTGTCGCAACTCGCTTTCGATGCGCGGCCACTGCCCCGCATCAACGCCACGCACGGGTTCCACGCACAGGACAGCGCGCTGCGCGCCGCGCGCGCCAATGCCGACCAATGCGGTCCGCGCGATCTCGGGATGCACATTGAATACTGGCTCCACCTGCTCGGTGCACAGCGTGGTGCTTGCATCGATCACCACCCGCTGCGACTTGCGCCCGCAGAACCAGAGCCGGCCGTCGCGGTCGAAATAACCAAGGTCACCCATGCGATGGACGATGCGTTCGCCGCCGTCCGTCAATGCTTCACGGATCTTCGCCAGCCGTGTCGCGGCGTCGCGATTGAAGTAGGCATCGGTGGCGCTGGGACCGGCCACGGTAATCTCGCCGACTTGCCCCGCCTGAACCTGCAACGCGCCATCCCACTGTTCGATTGCCTGGTCATCGATGCGGATGATCCGTACCTCGTTCGGCGGCACCGGGCGGCCCACGCAGGTGCCGGCGCCCTGCTCGGTGCGCATGCGCAACGCAAGCAGTTCACGGCCTTCGATCACCGCCACCGGCAGGCATTCGGTGGCACCATACGGTGTCCAGAATTGCGCATCGGCCGGCAGCAGTTCGAGCATTTTCGCAACGACGGCCGCCGGCACCGGCGCGCCGGCGCTGGTGACGCGCTTGAGCGTTGGCAATGGCTCGCCATGTTCGGCCATCACCCGCATCAGCGCCGGCGAGCCGAACAGCTGGTTCACACCGAAACGCGTGATCGCCCCATGCAACTTGCGCGGATCGGCCTTGGCCGGCCGGGTCGGGTCCATGTCGGGGATGATCGAGGTCAGTCCCAGCGCGGGATCGAACAGGGCGAATGGCGGGAACGTCGGCAGGTCGATGCCGCCGGCCTGGATGCCGAACGCCTCGCCCAGCATCGCGACCTGGGCGACGAAATGCCGATGCCGGTAGACCACGCCCTTCGGCACGCCAGTGCTGCCGCTGGTGAACAGGATCGCAGCGATGTCGTCCGGCTGCGTGTCCGCCAGCTGCGCACCGGCACCAGCACCATCGCGTTCGATATCGGCCAGCGTGGCATCGGCCAACCATGCGCGCGCGCCGGTGGTGATTCGCGTGCGCGCCGACTTTGCCCAGACCAGCAAAGCCTTGGCCAGCATGGCCAGCGGGATGCCGATGAATGCCTCGGGCGCGGCTTCGTCCAGGCATTGCTTCAATGCGCGCCTGTCGATGCCTGGATCGACCAGCACCGGCACCGCGCCGGCCTTGAACAGCGCGAACATGAGCAGGAAGAACTCCGGCGTCGGCCGCACCATCACCACCGTGCGCGTGCCGCGGACGATGCCGCGCTGCGCCAACCCGGCCGCGATCGCATTGCTGCGCGCATCCAGCTGGCCATAGGTCAGTTCGACGTCGTAGCGGCCATTGCGACCGGGGCAGCGCATCGCCACCTGCCGTGGCCGTTCGCGGGCCAGTCGCGGCAGCGCGGCGGCGATGTTGCAGGCATCAGTCATGCCGGCATTGTCGCCGCTCATAGAGGATCAGAGCGGATCGGCTTGGAGAGGGTGCCGATCCAGGAAGGCCCGGATCATCGGCACCAACACCTCGTGCTTGTCTTCGAGTACGTAGTGGTTGGCATCGCCGAAGGCATGCACCTCGGCATTCGGCAACGCGTTACGGAAGCCATCGAGGAAATGCCGGTCGAACACGAAATCGCGCAGGCCCCAGGCGATGAATGCCGGGCGATCCGCATAGTTCGGCAATTGCCGGGCGGCAGCCTGCATCAGCGGCCAGGCACGATCACCTTCATCCAGCGGGATGTCCTGCATGAAGCGCAACGTGCTGATTGAATGGTTCCAGCCGTCGTACACGCCGACGTAGGCCGCCCGCACGTCTCGCGGGAGCGAGCGCGTGGTCCCCATCCACGCCGCGCCGCGTGCGAACAGGTTGAAGCGGCGGATCAGCCAGCCGCCAAGGCGCGAATGCCGGCCCATCGCGATACGCTTCGGAAAGCGCTTGGACACGGGCAATGGAAAGCTCGCCGTATTGGTGATGACCAGCCGGCGTACCCGCGCCGGATCGCGCAGTGCCCAGCCGAAGCCGATCATGCCGCCCCAGTCGTGCACCGCCAGCGTCACCGGGCCGGTGATGCCCAGATGCGCGAGAAGCGCGTCAAGGTCTTCGATCCGCGAATGCAGGGTGTAGTCGTAGGTCGCTCCCGGCATCCTGCCTCCCGCGACACTGGTGCGTCCATGCACGGCGCTCGGGGAGGCGCCGGCCGCATCATCGGGCTTGTCCGACAGGCCCATGCCGACGTGGTCCGGCACGATGCATCGGTAACGGTCATTCAATCCGGAAACCAGATGCCGCCAATAGAAACTCCACGACGGATTGCCGTGCAGCATGACGATGACCTCAGCGTCGCGCGGACCCTCGTCCAAGTACGACATCGCGATGCCCGGGCGCACCTCGAAGCGCTGCGGGGTGAACGGGTAGTCGGGGAATTTTGCTGCCTGTTGCAGTTTCATCGTGATGCTGCCTCTATTGCCGTCACTATCTCCGCGTCGCGGTCGATCAGGTTGCGATTGAAGTGGTGTTCGATGAGCAGTTTCGACATGTGCGGGGTCCGGGCTAGAGCGGCTGCGCGCCTTCGCTGAGGATGGCGAGGTACTCGCTGTATGCAAACACGCGGTGGCGGCGCTGGCCGGTCAGTTCGTTGACGATTTCCATGGCTTCCAGGGTACGGATTGCACTGCGGATGGTCGGCGCACTCAATGCCAAATGTGGTTGCACCTTAGGCACGCCAAGCAGCACACGGCGCGCGAATTGCTCGAACACCAAGCCGACATTGCCGGCGCGCGCGCCGAGCGCGGCGATGCGGGCGCGGTCGCGGGTGAGCAAGGCCAACAGGCGCTGTACAGCATCCACCGCCTGCTGCGCGGTATCTGCGACCCCATCGAGGAAGAACCCCAGCCAAGCTTCCCAGTCGCCATGCACACGCACGCCATTGAGCATGTCGTAGTAGTCGGCGCGGCGTCGCTTGAAGTACAAACTGAGATACAGACTTGGCTCGCGCAGCACGCTTTCGTTGCACAGGATCAGCGCGATCAGCAAGCGACCGAGGCGGCCGTTGCCGTCGCTGAAAGGATGGATGGTCTCGAACTGCACGTGCGCGAGCGCTGCCTTGATCAACGGCGACGTTTCCGTTGCCGGAACATGCAGGAAACGTTCGAAGGCGGCGAGCGCTTCATCGAGCGCTTCCGGGGGCGGCGGCACGAAATGCGCCAGCGCGGGCGTCGCACCACCGACCCAGACCTGCCCCTTGCGGAACTCTCCTGGCTGCTTGCCGGCGCCGCGGTCCCCGCGCAGCAGCAGCGCGTGCATCTCGCGGATCAGGCGCAAGGAGAGTGGGAAGTTGTCCTCGCGCAGTCGCTTGAGGCCATGGTTCAGCGCAGCGACGTAATTGGACACCTCCGCGACATCGTCGATCGGCACGCCGGGCGCTTCGTCCAGCTCGAACAACAGCAAGTCGGACAATGAGGATTGGGTGCCCTCGATCTGCGAGGACAGCAGCGCTTCCTTGCGTACGTACTGGTAAAGGAACAGCTCGGGGTCGGGCAGCATCAAGGTGATGCCGTCGAGCCGGCCCAGCGCTTGATCGGCACGTTCCTTGCGGGCGATCAGATCGCGCCTGGACAGCTCCAGCGGTGGCTGCGGCGGCAGCGGATCCGGCACGAATGCCTGATACCGGCTGCCCGCAAGCGAACCTGAAACGTAATGGCCGGTGCTGCGTGATGTCATCTCGTTTTCCTTACGCGGGCTTGGCAGCCCTGCAAGGAAAGCTTTGTAGCAGTATTTATCTTAAATAACCAGATTTATGGGTGCAAGAAAAATTTTTCCAACGAGTACTACCAGACCACTTCCGCCATCGAGCAGTTCAGGCCGGAACCAATGCCCAGCAGGGCGACACGGTCGCCTTTCTTCAGCCGACCCATTTCTCGCAGTTTTGAGAGCACTATAGGTACCGAAGCCGGGCCGATGTTGCCGTGTTCGCCGAAGATGGTCAGTACTTTGCGGGGATCGATGCCAATCGCCTTGGTGATGGCGGCGGTATGTACCTTGCTGACCTGGTGGATCACGAACTCGTCCAGTTCCTCAACCACCCAGCCCAGCGTCTGCTTGGCTACCAGAAAGGTCTTCTGCGCGAGCTTGACGCCCTCAATCAGCAATTGCCGGGTGTCGGTGACCATGCCGTCCAGGTTTCCGCGGCACAGCCGGTTCCACTCTGTGGCCGCGCGGCTCACGCCGCCCTTGTAACGGGGGGCGCCGGGGGCCAGTTCGGCCCGCGCCAGGAGCATGGCCGCGGCCCCGGAGCCCAGGGTCAAGGTCGCCAGTTCGTTGCGGAAGTCGGCATCGGTGATGTCGTCGCGGGTCAGGCGCTCGATGGTCTTTTCGTAGGCCAGGTCGGCGGTCTCGCCATCGACCACCAGTGCGTAGTCGATCTCGCCACGCTCGATCATGCGGCTGGCGATGTCCATGCCGTTGAGGAACGCCAGGCACGCATTGCCCACGTCGAAGTTCTGGCAGGTGTCGGGCAGGCGCAGGTTGCCGGAGACAATCGAGGCGGTTGACGGCTCCAGGTAGTCGCGGCTGACCGAGGTGTTGACCAGCAGGCCGACCTTGTCCGGATCGATGCCGGCATCGGCCAGCGCCTTGACTCCGGCCAGCGTGGCCGCATC
>JBBSTP010000019.1:0-18274 GCA_038235795.1 Lysobacterales bacterium
GAACGGCCACATCCCGGTGACCGCGGTGAACTCCGCGATCCTGGTGTTGGCGGCGTTGCTGCAAGGCGTGGACCAGGTCGTGTTCTCCAACGAGCGTTCGGCCAGCTACGGCTCGATGATCGTGGCCGAGGACGGCAGCACAACCACCGAAGTCAACCATCAATGGTCGAAGGGCTGGGCCTTCGAGTCGATGTTCGGCGACTACATCCGCGACCATGTCGCAGCCGATCTGCACTACTACTCGCTGCTACGTCCTCTCAGTGAGCTGGCGGTGGCACGGGAGTTCGCCAGTTCCACGCGTTACGACGCGCACTTCTCCAGTTGTAACCGCAATTTCCACATCCTCGGCGAACGGCCGATCAGCCGTTGGTGCGGGGTGTGCCCCAAATGCCACTTCGTGTTCCTGGCACTGGCACCCTTCATGCCGAAGCCGCGACTGATGGGCATTTTCGGCCGCAACCTGCTCGACGACCCGGCGCAGACGGCGGGTTATGACGCGCTGCTGGAATACCAGGACCACAAGCCGTTCGAATGCGTGGGCGAGGGCCGCGAGTCGCGCGCGGCGATGGCGGCGCTGACCAGCCGTGCGGAATGGCGCGGCGATGCATTGGTCGAGCGTTTCGCCCGCGAGATCATGCCGCAGCTGGACCAGGACGCACTGCGCATCGAGCCATTGCTCATGCCGGATGACGAACAGCGGATTCCTCCGAAATTGCAGGAGTGCCTGGGTGCGCATTTCGCAGCTTGAAGCCATTGCCGCTGGCGGTGGTCGCGTCGCGCTGTGGGGTTGGGGTCACGAAGGTCGTGCGGCCTTTCATGCCATCCGCGCACGGCTGCCGGAGCTGCCGTTGACGCTTTTCTGCAATGCGGCCGAAGCCGAAGAAGTTCGCGCACTGGGTGACCGCTGGCTGTGCCCGGCGACCGAGGTCAGCGCCGAAGCCCTCGCCTTGCACGCCGTGGTGCTCAAGTCGCCGGGGATCAGCCGGTATCGGCCGGAAGCGCTCGATGCGGCAGGGCGGGGCACGCAGTTCATCGGTGGTACCGCGTTGTGGTTCGCCGAGCACGCCACAAACGATGGCATCGCCCAGGACGTGTTGTGCGTCACCGGCACCAAGGGCAAGAGCACGACCTCGGCATTGCTTGCGCACCTGCTGCGCGGTGCGGGCATGCGTACTGCGCTGGCCGGCAATATCGGCGTGCCCCTGCTCGAGTTGCTGGACGATAGCGCCGACGCATGGGTGGTGGAGCTGTCCAGTTACCAGACCCGCGATGTCGCCGTATCCGGCGTCCGCCCGCAGATCGCGATCGTCACCAATGTGTTCCCCGAACACCTGGATTGGCACGGCAGCGAAGTGCGCTATGTCGAAGACAAGCTGGCCTTGCTAACCGAAGCCAAGCCGTGCATCGCTGTGCTCAACGCCGCCGATCCGCGGCTGGCGGCGCTGTCGCTGCCGGACAGTGACGTGCATTGGTATGGGAACGCGGATGGTTGGCACCTGCGCGGTGACGCATTGCATCGGGGGGATGCCTTGGTCATGGACACCACGACGCTGCCGCTGCCCGGTCGTCACAACCGCGGCAACCTGTGTGCGGTGCTGACCGCGCTGGAGGCATTCGGGTTGGATGCGGTAGCGCTGGCACCGCATGCATCAAGCTTCCAGCCGTTGCCTCATCGTCTGCAACCGCTGGGTGAGCGCGACGGAACCCTTTACGTCAACGACTCTATCAGCACCACGCCGCATGCGACGCGGGCGGCACTGGAACTGTATCGCGACAGGCCCGTCGCGGTATTGGTTGGCGGGCACGACCGCGGCCTGCCGTGGCAGGACTTCGCCGATGCCGTGCGTGAGCACGCACCCGCTGCAATCATCACCATGGGCCAGAACGGACCGCGCATTTTTGACTTGCTTGCGCCGCTCGCAGCGGACCGGCACTTCGTGCTGGAAGCCGCAACCGACCTTGCCGATGCCATGGCCAAGGGGCGCAAGGCGCTGCCCAATGGCGGCGTCGTGCTGTTGTCGCCCGGCGCTCCCAGCTTTGGCGCCTATCGGGATTACACGGCACGTGGACGCCATTTCGCCAGGCTCGCCGGATTCGATCCGGACGCCACCGGCAGCATCGCCGGGATGGGAATTGCTTGAGGTTTCCGGTTCAAGTTCACGCCGAGTGAATACGCGCGACGTAGCGTAGGGAGATCACATGCCCGGGAGATCGCCATGCACCGCACCTTGCTTGCCATCGGACTCATGCTCGCCACCGCGCCCGTATTCGCGAAGATGCAGGTCAAGCCGGTCGAATGGCACGTCGGCAAGGATCACTTCAGCGGGTACGTGGTCTATGACGATGCCGGCAAGGCCAAGCGCCCAGGACTGGTGATGGTGCCAGACTGGTATGGCGTCACCGACAGCGCGCTCGAGAAAGCCAAGCACATCGCCGGCCAAGACTATGTGGTGCTGCTGACCGACGTCTACGGCAAGGGCGTGCGGCCGAAGGGCAATGACGAGGCGTTGGCGCAGGTCAAGAAACTCAATGCCGATGTCGCCGGTTGGCGCGCGCGGATCAACAAGGCGGTCGAGGTCCTGAAGGCGCAGGACGGCACTGCGCCGCTGGACGTGACGAAGATCGGGGCGCTGGGTTACTGCTTCGGTGGATCAACCGTGCTGGAACTCGCGCGCAGCGGCGCCGACATCGCAGGCGTGGTGACCTTCCACGGCGGGCTTGGCACGCAGATGCCGGCCAAGCCGGGCGCGATCAAGGCCAGCGTGCTGGTGCTCAATGGCGCCGACGACAAAGGCACTGCCGGCGACATCGCCGGCTTCCAGAAGGAGATGGACACCGCCGGCGCGGACTGGCAGTTCGTCAACTTCAGCGGCGCGGTGCACTGCTTCGCGTTGCCGACGGCCAACCGGCCCGGTTGCATGTACAACGAACGCGCGGCTCGGCGCGGGGAGTTGATGATGCGCAATTTCTTCTCGGAGCGGTTCGCGGCGAAGGCGAAGTAGATTTGAGCAATCAGTGGTCGCGGATGACCGCGTAACGGGCCAGGCCACGCAAGGCGGCGACATGGTCGTTGTCGACAAGCTCGGACAACGCAGCTTCCGCGTCGCCCGCATGTTGCCGGGCACGCTCGCGGCTGTATTCCAGACTGCCGCAAGATTCGATCGCTGCGAGCACCTGTGGCATCGCATCGGCATCGCCATGTTCGATGGCGTGGCGCAGCACGGCCCGCACTTCAGCATCGCTGTGCTGCATTGCGTGGATGAGCGGCAGCGTTGCCTTGCCTTCGGCCAGGTCATCGCCAAGATTCTTGCCCAGCGTGGCCGCGTCGGAGGCGTAATCGAGCACGTCGTCGGCGATCTGGAAAGCAAATCCCAGATGCAGACCATACGTGTGCAGGGCATCGCAGATGGCGTCATTGGCGCCGGCCAGCAATGCGCCAAGTCGAGTGGCGGCAGCGAACAACACCGCAGTCTTGCGTTCGATCACCCGCAGGTAGGCGGCTTCGCCGGTATCCGGGTTGCGCACGTGCAGCAGCTGCAGCACTTCGCCCTCGGCAATCGTGTTGGTGGTATCGGCCAGGATCCGCATGATGTCGCGCTGGTCCAATTCCACCATCAACTGGAAGCTGCGCGAGTACAGGAAGTCGCCGACCAGCACCGATGCGGCATTGCCCCACACCGCATTGGCGGTACTGCGGCCGCGACGCAGGTCGGATTCGTCGACCACGTCGTCGTGCAGCAGGGTCGCGGTGTGGATGAACTCGACCACCGCCGCCAGCTGGTGCGCATCCGCGCCGCGATGTCCCAACGCGCCGGCGGTGAGCAACAGCAGCATCGGCCGCAGGCGCTTGCCGCCCGCGCTGATGATGTACTCCGCGACCTGGTTGATCAGGACCACGTCCGAGGCCAGGCGCTGGCGGATCAGGCGGTCCATGGCGGCCATCTCGGGCGAGGCTAGGGCCTGGATCGCCGGCAGGTCGAGCCGGCGGGGCGGTGAAACAGGGGAATCGGGCATGGATGGGGACTTTAGGGGACGCGCGATTATAGGCTGCAGGCCGGTTGTGGCCATGGCACGGGGTTTCCTGACGTCGTGGCGGGTTGGAGCCCGGTGGTCACCGCGCGCCGGCTATAATTCAATGCTGGTCGTCCGCTCCGGACGACAAGAATGCGAGGAATGACATGGCCCGCGGCGTGAACAAAGCGATCCTGGTCGGCAACCTGGGCAATGACCCGGAAGTGAAATACACCCAAGGCGGCATGGCGATCACCAAGATCAGCCTTGCCACGACGTCCGTGCGCAAGGACAAGGACGGCAATCAGCAGGAACAGACGCAATGGCATCGCGTCACCTTCTTCGGCAAGCTCGGAGAGATTGCCGGTGAGTACCTGAAGAAGGGTTCGCAGGTTTATGTCGAGGGTGAAATCCGCTACGACAAATACACCGGCCAGGATGGCGTGGAGAAGTACTTCACCGACATCGTCGCCAATGAGATGCAGATGCTCGGCGGCAAGTCGGAAGGTGGCGGTGGTGGTCAGCGCAGCGGCGGCGACTACCAGCGCAGCAGCGGAAGCGGCGGTGATCGCCCGCCGCGCCCGGAAACGGCGCAGCGACGCGATCCCGCGCCGGCCAAGCCGGCGAGCTTCGACGACGTGCCGTTTGACGACGACATCCCGTTTTGATCGACACGATGCAAGGAAGCTCTGGAGTGACGACCTGGCTGGTCACCGGCGGCGCCGGTTTCATCGGTGGCAACTTCGTGCTGGACGCGGTCCGCAGCGGCATCCGGGTGGTCAACCTGGATGTGCTGACCTACGCCGGCAACCGCGACACGTTGGCGGCGCTCGAGGGCGATGCCGGCCATGTATTCGTGCATGGCGACATCGGTGACGGCGCCCTGGTCGCGCAGCTGATGGCTGAGCATCGCCCGGACGCGGTGATCAATTTCGCAGCCGAAAGCCACGTCGATCGTTCCATCGACGGCCCGGCGGCCTTCGTGCAGACCAATGTGGTCGGCACGCTGGCGCTGCTGGAAGCGGTGCGCGACTACTGGAAGTCGCTCGAAGGCGACGTCAGGCAGGCGTTTCGCTTCCTGCACGTCTCCACCGATGAGGTGTATGGCTCATTGGGCGAGACCGGCAAGTTCCGCGAGGACACGCCGTACGCGCCGAATTCGCCGTATTCGGCGTCAAAGGCCGCGTCCGACCACCTGGTGCGTGCGTTCCACCACACCTACGGGCTGCCCGTGCTGACCACCAATTGCAGCAACAACTACGGGCCGTACCAGTTCCCGGAGAAGCTTGTCCCGCTGATCATCGCCCGTGCACTGGCCAGCGAACCGCTGCCGATCTACGGCGACGGCAAGAACGTGCGTGATTGGCTATATGTCGGTGACCATATCGCCGCGATCCGTGCGGTACTGGAGCGCGGACGCGTCGGCGAGACCTACAACGTGGGTGGTGACGCAGAGATGCAGAACATCCAGGTCGTGCATGCCATCTGTGCATTGCTCGACGCGCGCCGTCCGCGCGAGGACGGCCAGCCGCGCGCATCGCAGATCACCTATGTCGCCGACAGGCCGGGCCATGATCGGCGGTACGCGATTGACGCGGGCAAGCTGAAGTCCGAACTGGGCTGGGCGCCTGCGCACGATTTCGAACAAGGCATGGCCGATACCGTCGACTGGTATCTGGCCAACCAGGATTGGGTCGGGCGCGTGCTGGATGGCAGCTATCGGCTTGAACGTATCGGCGGCGTGGACGCATGAGCACAGTCATACGCAAAGGCATTGTCCTCGCCGGCGGCTCCGGCACCCGGCTGTATCCGATCACCAAGGCGATCAGCAAGCAGCTACTGCCGGTGTACGACAAGCCGATGATCTACTACCCGCTGAGCGTGTTGATGCTGGCGGGGATCCGCGAGGTGCTGGTCATCAACACGCCGCACGAGCAGTCGCTGTTCAAACAGCTGCTCGGCGATGGGTCGCAATGGGGCATGCAGATCGAATATGCGGTGCAGCCCAGCCCGGACGGATTGGCGCAGGCCTTCACCATCGGCCGCGAATTCCTTGCCGGCGGACCCAGCTGCCTGGTGCTGGGTGACAACATTTTCTACGGCCACGGACTTACCGAACTGTTGCAGCGCGCCGATGCGCGTAGTGACGGGGCGACCGTGTTTGGCTACTGGGTGCGCGACCCCGACCGCTATGGCGTGGCGGAGTTCGATGCGGGTGGCAAGGTGATCGGGCTGGAAGAGAAGCCGACGAAGCCGAAATCAAACTATGCGGTCACCGGACTGTATTTCTACGATGGCCGCGCCAGTGACTTCGCGGCATCGCTGCAGCCATCGCCGCGTGGTGAACTGGAGATCACCGACCTCAATCGTTGCTATCTGCAAGACGGTTCGATGCAGCTTGAAAAGATGGGGCGCGGGTATGCCTGGCTGGATACAGGCACCCATGAGTCACTGGTCGAGGCCTCGACCTATATCGAGACCATCGAGAAACGCCAGGGCCTGCGCGTGTGTTGCCCGGAGGAAATCGCCTGGTACAACGGCTGGATCGATGCCGACGAGTTGCGCGCATTGGCCCAGCCGCTGGCGAAGAATGGTTACGGCCAGTATCTACTTAGCTTGCTCGAGCACGGCCGCGTCGAATGAAGTCGCTCCTATGAAGGCGCTCCTTTGAAAATCATCAGGACCAAGCTGCCGGGTTGCGTGGTGATCGAGCCGACTGTGTTCGGCGACGAGCGTGGTTATTTCTACGAGGGCTGGAACGCTGCGCGTTTCGCCGAGCATGGCCTGCCCACGGCGTTCTTCCAGCACAACGTCTCGCGTTCGCAACGCGGCGTGTTGCGCGGACTGCATTACCAGTGGCCGGGACACGTGCAGGGCAAGTTGGTCAGCGTGCTGGAAGGCGAGGTCTACGACGTGGCGGTGGATATCCGCCGCGGGTCGCCGACGTTCGGACAGCATGCGGCTGCAGTCCTGAGCGCCGACAACAAGCGCCATTTGTGGATCCCGGAAGGCTTTGCCCACGGATTCCTGACCCTGAGCGAGACCGCGGTGTTCGCCTACCTGTGCACCGCACCCTACGACCGCGCGAGCGACAACTCCGTGCGTTGGGACGATCCTGCACTGGCGATCGACTGGCCGCTGGCCGACGTGTTGTTGTCGGACAAGGACGCAGTTGCGCCATTGCTGGCGGACATGCCGGCCGAGCGCCTGCCCACGCTCGGCGGATGAAGTCCAGCGCATGAAGATCCTGCTGCTTGGCGGCAATGGCCAGGTCGGGCGTGAGTTGCGGCGAAGCTTGCCTGCGTTGGGAGAAGTGATCGTCGCCACGCGTGATGGCGAAGGAGCCGATGCGGTCGCGGATTTCGACCAACCACGGTCGCTGGCCAGTCTGATCGAGACCATCGCGCCGGATATCGTGGTCAATGCCGCCGCATACACCGCGGTGGACAAGGCCGAGGTGGACGCCGACGCCGCCTTCCGCGTCAATGCCGAAGCGCCGGCCGTGATCGCACAGGCGTGCGCCAAAAGCAGCGCGCTGCTGGTGCATTACTCGACGGACTATGTGTTCGACGGGCAGGCCATGCAGCCGTATCGCGAAGACGATGCCACCGCGCCGCTGGGCGTGTATGGCGCCAGCAAGCTCGCGGGCGAACAGGCGATTCGCGACAGCGGCGCGCGCCACGTGATCCTGCGCACGGCCTGGGTCTATGCCGCGCACGGCAAGAACTTCCTGCTGACGATGCTGCGGCTGGCGGGCGAGCGCGACGAACTACGGGTGGTTGCCGACCAGTACGGCGCACCAACGCCGGCGGCATGGATTGCCGATGCGACTGTGGAACTGCTTCGCCAAAGTGGCGCGCGATCCGGTACCTGGCACCTGACCACGCAAGGTGAGACCAGCTGGCACGGATTCGCCAGCGTGATCATGGACGAAGCGCTTGAACTCCGACTGCGGAAGCGCAAGCCCGAAGTGCTGCCAATCACCACCGCCGACTATCCGACGCCGGCACGCCGGCCTGCGTACTCGGTGCTGGACACTGCGCGCCTGCAACAGGATTTCGGCATCGTGCCGCCCGACTGGCGCGATGGACTGAAGCAGACACTCCGCGAACTTGCAGCGCCGCGCTGAGCGGCGTCAGCCTTGCGCCGTCACCGGCGATGCCTCCGGGCCGCGCGCGACCCAGCGCTTCTTCAGCCGCAGGGCCGGTCGTTCGACCACGAACCAGGACAGCGCGGCGCAGGCCAGTGCGATGGCGGTGGCGATGAGGATGTTGCCGGCAACCGATTTCCCCATTGGCAACATCCAAGCCAGCTGCTGCGCGGGCCAGCCGTACAGGTAGAGCCCGTACGAAAGGTCGGCATGGCGAATCATCGGCAGCCTGACCTGCAGGCCCAAGAAGAGCGTGCCGTACGTCATCAGGCCGAAGTAGGGCACGTGGGCCCAAGGGCTGCCACGCGTCAACGCCATCAATGCGAGCAGCGCCAGCACGACCCACCCCGACAGGCGAATGCGCTCGCGTTGCACCCATAGCAGACTGCCGGTGACAAAGAACGCGGCGCATTCGGCATATTTCTGGATGTGATCCGGCAGGGGCCAGTAGTGCCAGGCCAGCGCGTAACCCGTGAGCAGCGCAAGCGCCCACAGCGGGGTGTAGCGCGTCGGCGCGAGCAGGCCGAGCATCCACGCGACCATCAGCAGCAGGTAGAGCTTGGCCTCGATCGGCAGCGTCCACAGCGAGCCATTGACCACGTCCAGTGGGTGGGTGGCGAACACGCCGGGCAACTGGAAGCGGCTGACCAGCAGCGACGCATTGACCAGGAAATAATTCCACGTCGTGGCCTGCGACCAATAGTCGGACGCGATAGTCAGCAACGGACCCAGGACGAAGGTGGTCACGCCCACGCACACCAGCAATGCGGGCACGATCCGCAATCCCCGCGAGATCAGATACCCACGCACGCTGTTTCGCTGCAGACTGGCCGCGATCAGGAAGCCGCTGACCACGAAGAACATGTCCACCGCGATCGCCCCGGCAAAGCGGAAGCCGGTCAGGTCGGCCAATAGGTCCTGGCCGACGCTGCCGGTGATCGCCCAAGCATGCCCATAGATCACCAGCCAGGCCGCGACCAGCCGCATCAGGTTGAAGTTGTTGCGTTGCGCGGCCCAGGCGGCGGCAATGGTGGGCGAGTTCATGCGGGCTGGTAGCACCAGTGCCAAGGCTCATAATCGATGCAGTGGGGGTTGTCGCGCGGGTAGCTCATGGCGAAGCCATGGCCACCGGCATTGGCCTGCAGCCAGTCGAAGGCAGTAGTGCGTTCGAAGCTTTCCTCGGCTGGCGGCTCATCAGGGGCGCCGATATCCAGTGCCAGGCCGCCATGGTGTTCGGAAAAACCGGGTGCGGCATTCACCGCGAGGATGTCGTCGATGGCCAAACCACGCGCAAGCTTCCGTTTAAAGATGCCAAGCTGGTAGTCATGGCTGCGATAGCCGGAAATCGCTTCCAGCACCACGTCGTCACGCATTGCCGCCTCGCGCAGGCGCAGCCAGGATCTGGCCGCATCCAAGCGCAGCCACAGCGCGCGCCGGTAGCGGTCCAAGCCGGCGAATGCCAGCCAATCAGGTTCGGCAATGAGGGCGAGCTCGCTGCGTTGTGCATACGCCGTTTCGTCAAGGCCCAGCTTGTCGAGCCGCTCGTGCAGGCCATGCAATTCCAGTGCGCCGAGGTGATCCTGCCTGAAACAGGCTGGCCCGGAGAGGGAGTCGAGCACGTCCAGGGCCGCTTCGAGGCCAGGCTCGCGTGGCAGGTTCGGGATCAGCGGCAGCAGCCCGGCATCGAGTTCGGCGGCGAGGTAGGCGCCATCACGTTTGCGTCGCAAAACATGACGTGCCTGCGACAACGCGCGGGCGTCGCGGTTGCTGCGCGCACGCAGCAGTGACGCCGGCCAGACCTCGATCTCGGCGGTGTTCACCATCACGGTCTTGAGCGGGATTGGAGACATGCGCGACATGCGTCCAGCTTAGCGCAGCGCCAGCAGATCGATGCGCCACCTGCTGGCTCAGCGGACTGCGCGTATCGCATCCAGCAGGGCTTGGGGTTCCTCCACGCTCAGCAGCAACTGTTGCTTGCCATCCTCTAGCGGCAGCCAAAGCACCCGGCGGCGATCAGTGATCAGGCAGAACGCCTTGCCGAAGCCCTTGCGCAGGCGAAAGCGACCGGCATGGAAACCCGGCATCGACATGCCCATCGTCTTCAGCAGCGGGCGCAGGTCGGTGCGCTCGGCCAGGTCCACCACCCGTGAGCGCTCCAGGTCGATGCTGGCGATGGGGGTGCTCTCGCTGAACAACGCGGCGCGCACCTGCAAAAGATTGCCGGCAATCGACACCGAGCGGCGCCGCATCAGCAGCAAACAGGCGAGCACGATCGGGATGGCGAGCAATGCCGGCCAGATCTTCGCCAGCGTGCCGATTTGCCAACCGTCGCTCAACAACATACCGCCGATGATCGTCAGTGGCAGCACGCCGCCCATGACAACCGGTAGGATGGTGGCGAACGCTGGCGGGGCCACCACGGCGAAGTCCCGTTGCCTCGGGCGCTGACCACCCCCCAGACGCTCGTCCATCAGTGCACCTTGATCCAGGTGGCGACGTCATCGATCAATTGCGCATCGACATGGCCGGGAGTGCCGTACTCGGCGATGTTGCCATCGCCCTCGCCGGCGACGCCGAGATGGTTGAGCTTGTCGTACAACTTGAACTCGACCTTGGCATTGTCATGGAAGCCGCCGCGCCAGCGCTGCCAGTCGGCGTCGACCACCTGGATGTCGCGCGCGCCTTGCAGGACCAGCATCGGCAGGTCCACTGCCTTGGCATCGGTGACCGGATCGACCGCGTCGATACTGCGCCAGTAGCCCGCCGGCAAACCCATCACAGTCTTGGTGCCGGCATCGGTCGCGGCATCACGGATCGTGGCCACTTGTTGGATCAGCGCAGTAATCGCGTCGCGCTCGGCGTCGCTGGTCTTGCCGTCGTCTAGCACGGCGAGGCGGCGATTCTGCTCGATGACGATGTCCAGCAGCGAACGCGCCGGAGCGGCCATCAGCACCAGACCCGCAACATGTCCGGACACCGCGGCGATGCGCGGCGCCATCATCCCGCCCTGGCTGTGGCCGAGCACGAACACCCGCGCCGGGTCGATGCCTTCGACCTTGCGCAGCGCGTCCACGGCAAGCACCGCGTCATTGGTGGTTTCCTCATCGACACCGTACGCGCCATTGGCGAAATCCTGCGGGCGCGCCTTGGTGCGCTTCTCGTAGCGCAGCACCGCGATGCCCTGCGCGGCGAGACCGCGCGCGATATCCAGGAACGGCTTGTTGGCGCCGATCGATTCGTCGCGGTCATGCGGACCGGAGCCATGTACCAGCACCACGGCGGGGACACGCTTGTCGGATGCCTGACCCACGCCCTGTCCTGCGTGCTTGGGCATCGCCAGCGTGCCGGGCAGCGCGCGCTCGCCGTTGCCGACGCTGAGGTCGGTCTCGGTGTAGGGCGCGTCCTCGGTAACCGCGGCTGCAGGAGGCGCTTCTTCGGGCTGGATCAGGAAGCCGGCGATCTTGCCTTCGGCATCGATGGCGAACTTCGCCACCAGGCCGGCCTTGGCATAGCGCAGCGGGATCGTTACCAGGCTGGCGTCGCCCTGCCGAATGGATGCGGCCTCACCGCGGCCCTGGGCCACGCCGGCCTGCACCGGCAGGGATTCCCACACCGCCTTCAGTTGGTCGGCCGGTACCGCCTGCGCCATCTGCGCGTTGAACATGGCCTCGGCCTGCGCGTACTGCCCGGCGTCGAGGTGGTCGAGCATCTTCACTGCCAGCGCGCCGGCCGCGGCATCGAGCGAGGGTGCGTCCTGCGCCCGGGAGGTACCCGACAGCAGCAGGCCGGCTCCGAGCAGCAGTACCAGCAACGACGCCAGCAACGAGGCCAACAGCGGCCGGGTGACGATGCGCGTGCCGAGCGGGCCGGCGCCGTAGCGACGCTCGATCAAATCGACGATATGCAACATGTTGGTTCTCCAGGTTGAGCCTTGCAGGCTGTGTCACGCTTCTTTCTTGAGGTACAGGTAGGTGTTCATGGCAATTTGGGTCACGGCCACCAGTTCCCAGCCCATCGCGCCCAGTGGCGCCAGCGCGTCTTCGACTTGTTTCGGCTTTACGCCCAGCCACTTCGGCTTGACCTCGACCACTTTGTAATTCCAGCGATTGCTCATTTCGTTTCCTTGTCCTTTCCGGCGGCTTTGGCCGGCAGTCGCCCGGCCTTGCGCAATGCATCGCGCAACACATACTCGATCTGCGCGTTGAGGCTGCGGAGTTCGTCATCCGACCACCGCTGCGCCGCCGCCAGTACCTCGGCATTGATGCGCAGTGGATAGGCCTTCTTTTCGCTCATGTGGGTCGCGGCTCAGCCGGCCTAATACAGCGTGCCGGCGTTGACGATCGGCTGGGTGCCGCGCTCGCCGCACAGGACCACCAGCAGGTTGCTGACCATCTGTGCCTTGCGCTCTTCGTCGAGGCTGACGACGCCGTTCTTTTCAAGTTCGGCCAAGGCCATCTGCACCATGCCAACTGCACCGGAGACGATCCGTGTGCGCGCCGCGATAATCGCGTTTGCTTGCTGTCGCTGCAGCATCGCCTGGGCGATTTCAGGCGCGTAGGCAAGGTGGCTGATGCGTGCATCGATCACCCGCACGCCGGCATCGGCCAGGCGCTCGGCCAGTTCATCACGAAGATGCTGGGATACTTCCGCGGCGTGGCTGCGCAGGGCAACCTGGCCATCGTCATGCTGGTCATAGGGATAGCTGGTAGCCATCGTGCGCAGTGCCGATTCGGACTGGATGTGGACGAAGCTCTCGTAGTCGTCGACGTTGTAGACGGCTTCGGCCGAATCCACGACCTGCCACACGATCACCGCGGCGATCTCGATTGGACTGCCCTCAAGTTCATTGACCTTGAGTTTGCCGCTTTCGAAGTTGCGCACGCGCTGGCTGATCTTCTTCTTGGCATAGAAGGGGTTGTTCCAGCGCAGGCCGTTCTCGTGCACGGTTCCCACGTATTTGCCGAACAGGCTGAGCACGGCGGACTGGTTGGGTTCGACCATGTACAGACCGATCAGGCAAAGGCCGCAAGCCATCGCCAGCAGCGCCCCGGCCACGACGGACAGGCCGGCCTGCGCCTGCGCGCCGGTAATGGTCAGGTAGACACCTGCCAACATGCCGGCAAACAGCGCCAGCAGCATGGGGATGCCGGGAAGGGAGCGGATTGGAGTCTCTTTCATGGTCGTTCTCGCGTCAGGAGCCCACACGGTGGGTGCGGTATATTGATATCAAAGTGATATCACATTTGCAACAAATTCCCGACGGACGGCTGCCCGATCCGGCATTCCTCCCAGGTTGGGAGATGGGGGAAGCCCGGATCAACGCTCAGGCGTCAGATAGAAGATCGGCGCCGGGGTGAATTCGCCGCTGGCGTACAGGCCGCCACCGAGGGTGCTCCAGGTCAGCGCCTCTGCCTGCGGGATCAGCGGTACGTCGTGGGCTTCCGGCGCGCGGGCGACGGCGGCGGCCCAGTCTTCGCCGGTCTCGCGGCGGTAGAACAGCACGCTGCCGTAGGTCATCACCGCCAGCGTGCTGCCGTCCGGCGAAACATCGGCTGCGGTCACCTGGGTGAACAATTTGGCCATACCCGGATCGCCCCGCTGCATCTCCGGATCCGCTGCAGGCACGCCGGCCAGGCGACCGATGCGACGCGGTTCGCGCCACGCGCCCTGTGGATCCGCCAACGGCAGCACGAACAGTTCCGGTGGCGTGCGTTTCTTCGACACCAGCAGGATCTTGCCCGCGGCCGCATCGACTCCCACCGCCTCGCAGTCGCGCGGTCCGTCCGGCCAGCGCGCGCGGATCTTCCACGCCGGGCGCAGGGTTCCATTGGCCAGAGTGGCCGGCTCTTCGAAGACATACAGGGTAATGCTCTTGCGCAGACCGCCGTTGTCGCCGGTATCAGCCACCAGCAAGTAGTGCTTGCCGTCGAGGTCGAAGCTGGCCAGGTCCTCCCAGTCGATGTTGCTGGCACCTTCGACCTGATAGCGCGCAAGCACCTTGCCGCGCAGCGAGATGGCATACAGCCTGGCGGCATTGTCGCTGTCGTTGATCGCCCACAACACGTCCTCGTGCGCATTCGAGGCGGCAAAGCCGCTGACCTCGTCCAGTTGCTTGCTGGTGATCAGCCCGGCCAGGCGGGCGAATGGCAATGGCGCCGGGGCGCATGCCAGCGCGCAGAGTGCCAACGCGGCGGGGAACAACAGCCGCAGGGTAGGGCGGATCGACATTCGCAAAGGATCGCATGGACGCATGGCTCGGCACAGTCCCTGCGACGGCTCCGCCAGACATCTGAACCAGACCACCAAACGTCTTCAATGCGCGTCTTCGTTAGAATCGAACGCTTGCCACTTGCTGGAACCATGCATGACCCGGATCGGCACGCCACTTTCGCCGGATGCCCTGCGCGTGTTGTTGCTGGGAGCCGGCGAATTGGGCAAGGAGGTGGCGATCGAATTGCAGCGCTTCGGCGTGGAGGTCATCGCCGCAGACCGCTATGCCGACGCACCCGCGATGCAGGTCGCGCATCGCAGCCACGTGCTGGACATGCTCGACGGCGCCGCGATCCGCGCCTTGATTGCGCGCGAGCGGCCGCAGCTGATCGTGCCCGAGATCGAGGCGATCCATACCCGCACCCTGGTCGAGCTGGAAGCCGAATTCGCGGCGAGTGGCGACGCCACGCGGATCGTCCCGACTGCGCGCGCGGCCTGGCTGACCATGGATCGCGAGGGCATCCGCCGGCTTGCCGCGGAGACCCTGGGCTTGCCGACCTCACCGTATCGTTTCGTCGACACCCTCACCGAGTATCGCGATGCGGTGGCCACGCTGGGCCTGCCCTGCGTGGTCAAACCGGTGATGTCGTCCTCAGGCCATGGCCAGTCCCTGCTGCGCGTGGAGGCCGACATCGATGCCGCGTGGGCGTACGCGCAGACCGGCGGGCGCACTGGTGCTGGCCGGGTGATCGTCGAGGGCTTCATCGATTTCGATTACGAGATCACCATGCTGACCGTTCGGCACGCTGGAGGAACCAGCTTCTGCGAACCGATTGGGCACCTGCAGCGCGATGGCGACTATCGTGAGAGTTGGCAGCCGCAGCCGATGTCGGCGCTCGCCCTGGAGCGGTCGCAGGCGATCGCACGCGCGGTCACCGATGACCTCGGCGGGCGCGGCGTGTTCGGCGTGGAACTTTTCATCAAAGGCGACGAGGTCTGGTTCAGCGAGGTCAGCCCGCGCCCGCACGACACCGGGTTGGTGACGCTGGCGTCGCAGGATCTCAGCCAGTTCGCCTTGCATGCTCGGGCGATCCTGGGTCTTCCGATTCCCGGCATCCGCCAGTTGGGGCCCTCCGCGTCCTGCGCGGTGCTGGCTCATGGCCACGGCGTGCCCCTGTTCGACGACGTGGATGCGGCGTTGGCGCGGCCAGACACGCAGCTGCGCCTGTTCGGCAAGCCCCGCGTGCACGGCCATCGCCGGGTCGCGGTAACGCTGGCGCGTGCCGGCGACGTCGACTCTGCCCGTGCCGCGGCCCGCGCCGCCGCCGCCGCGTTGACGGTGAGCTTGCACCCGGAATGAGAGACTGAGCCGATGGACGACTTCGCTGGATATGCCGTGTTCTTTTTTCCGCCCGCGCTCGAGGCATTGGGCGATGCAATCAAGCCTTACCTGCAAGAGGGTCCCGCCGGCGTGCACGTGCCATGTCGGGAGGTCGATACCGGTGGCGCCTTCATCGAGATGACCCTGCAGGGAAAGACCAGCGACGGCCGCGACAGCGCGCTGGAGCTGATGGTGCCCAGTGCGATGGTGCGGATGATCGTCTCGGCGCGCAGCGACGCCGAATTCGGCTTTTACGACCGCAGCCGTCCAATCCACGTGTTGGTCGAGCCTGGCTTGGTACCTGTCGATGGCGTGGGGGAGACGCAGGCGCCGAAGCCGGCACCGGCCAGCGCAGCAACGCAATCAACACCTGCTGCCAATGCGCCTGATCCGCCAGCAGTTTCAGGCCCGTAGGCGCCGCCAGCCGCGACCGTCAAAACCCTCCAACGGCTGGAAACGGCGCTTGTAATCCATCTTGGCATGGCCTGCGATCCAGTAACCCAGATACAGATGCGCATGGCCGTCGCGTTGCGCCCATTCCAGTTGCTTGAGCACGCCCAGCGTGCCCAGCCCGCGCGCGGACTCGTCGGGGTCGTAGAAGGTGTACACCGCCGACAGCGCGCCTTCGACCAGGTCGGTGACCGCCACGCCCAGCAGTCGGTGGCTGCCGTGTTCGCGCAGCTCCAGGAAACGGCCCTGGTTCCAGGAGCCGATCAGGAACTGCTCGAACTCCGGCGCGCCGTGGTCGTCCATGCCGCCACCGGGATGGCGCATCGTCAGGTATTTTCGGTACAGCGACAGATGCTCGTCGCTGCGTTCAGGCGCGACGATGCGGACATCGACATCGGCATTGCGGGCCAGGCAGCGGCGCTGGCTGCGGTCCGGGCTGAACGTCGCCGCCGGCACGCGCACCGCCACACACGCCTGGCAGCCGGCGCAGGCCGGGCGATAGATGAGGTCGCCGGAGCGACGGAAGCCGGAATCCAGCGCCATCGGATAGATCCCGGGAAGTCGCGGATCGCGCGGGTCCAGCACCAGGTCGCGCGCCTCGCGGTCGGCCCAATAGCCACACGGGTGCGTGCCGGTGCGGAACATGCGCAGGTTGTCTGCATCGGTGCCCATGTGTCGAGGATAGCGCCGCCGCCGTTCAGTTGCGCACCTGCGATCGTGTCAACCTCCGCCGTAGCGGCGCGTTTTCAATGGCATTCCGGTCGATACCGGTTCGCGAGAGGAACTCCATGAAGAACTCCCTGAACAAAATGCAGATCCTGGCAGTCGCAGTGGCCGTTGCCCTGACGTCCGCCGCGGCGTTCGCACAGACCCGACAGGCCGCGCCCGTCCACGCCAAGCCGCGCGTTCAACTGGACACCAACAAGGATGGCGTGATCGATCGCGCCGAAGCAGCCAAGGCGCCGAAGCTGCTGCAGCGCTTCGACCAGTTGGACAAGAACAAGGACGGCAAGCTCAGTGCCGACGAACGCCCGCAGATGGGCGGCAAGCACCGTCGGGGCGCCATGCACGGCGGGCACGGCCGGATGATGGCGATGGATACCGACAAGGATGGTCGCATCAGCCGCGCCGAGGCGATGACCGCACAAGCAAAGGCGGGCGAGCGCTTCGACAGGATGGACGTCAACAAGGACGGCTACGTCGATCGTGCCGACATGCAGGCCAGGATGGCGCAGAAGCGCGCCGCGTTCTTCAAGGGTGCCGATGGCAATCGCGACGGCCGGGTGACCCGTGACGAGTTCATCGTCGAGCAGGGCGCACGCGGTGCCGAGCGCCGCGAAAAGTGGGTCAAGCGTGCGCAGGAACGGACCCAATCGGCCGGCAAAACCGCGGGCCAGCACGCCAAGGCACGCCCGGCACCGACCCAGCAGCAGCAGATCGAGCGCGCGGTCAAGGCGTTCGACAAGATCGATGCCAACAAGGATGGCGCGCTGACCCGTGCCGAATTCGACGCGTTCAAGCCGCAGCACCGCCGCGGAGGCCATCGCATGGGCGATGCGAAATTGGGCGCGGCGAAGCGCTGACACCTGACGTGGTTGCTCGAATGCACAACGCCCGGAGATTTCCGGGCGTTGTCATTTTCGCTGCATGCACGCCAAGCGTGTCGCAGCAAGCGCTACTGCTGAGAAAGGATCTTCCAGCGGACGCCGTCGCGTTCGACCTCGACTATTCTTGGCTTGCCGCCATTGGTTTGGACATGCACCTGGCCTTGGCCCGAACCATCGGTCATGTAATCGTGCACAACTACGTGCCACGCCGCATCGTCCGGGCAGTCGCTGCCGGCGAATGCCTCGGTCGCACCCAGCGCAAGTGACTGGATGAACTGGGGCGCAGGATCTGCGCCATCAATCGTGATGCACGCTTGGCCCGGCGTGGCGGTGGCGATCTCGCGTTCGATCAGCAGCTTCGCAAGTGCAGTGGGAACATCTGCGCGATAAACCACGAGCTCGCCGACCACTTGTGGAATGCTCTTCGGCGCGGCAGGTTTGACCAGCAAAGCTGCTTTCCCGGTC
>JBBSTP010000020.1:0-18139 GCA_038235795.1 Lysobacterales bacterium
GGGCCTGCTGCAGACGCTCAACCGAGAGCACGGCAAGACCATCGTGATGGTGACCCATGACCCGAAGGCCGCCGAGTACGCAACCCACACCCTGCATCTGGACAAGGGCGACCTGGTCGAGCAGATCCAGCACGCGGCATAAGCGGAGGCGGAAATGAAGTACCTGCACCTGATCTGGGCCGCGCTGTTCCGCAGCAAGACCCGCACCCTGCTGACCCTGCTGTCGGTGATCGCCGCGTTCCTGCTGTTCGGGATGCTCGACTCGGTGCGCGTGGCATTCAATTCCGGCGGCCAGGTGGCTGGCGCCAACCGCATGATCACGTCGTCGCGGCTGTCGATCACGCAGATGTTGCCTTACAGCCTGGTCGAGCAGGTACGCGCCACGCCTGGCGTCAAGAAAGCCGCTTACGCGGCGTGGTTTGGCGGGATCTACCAGGATCCGAAGAATTTCTTCCCGAATTTCGCGGTCAGCCCCGAGTACATGGACCTGTATCCGGAATTCAAACTGCCGGCGACGCAGAAGCAAGCGTGGTTGAACGACCGCACCGGCGCGATTGTCGGTGAGGCGCTGGCCAAGCGCCATGGCTGGAAAGTGGGCGACACCATCCCGCTGCAGGCGACGATCTTCCCGACCAAGGGCAGCAATGACTGGTCGTTCACGTTGCGTGGCATTTACAAGGTCGACGACCCCAAGCAGAAGGGCCAGGAAAACGTGCTGTTCTTCCACTGGAAGTACTTCGATGAAGCCAACGACTACGTCAAGGGCCGGCTTGGCTGGTTCATCGTCGCGCCTGAGAGCAGTGGCGCCGCCGACCGCGTGGCACTCGCCATTGACAAGCTCAGCGCCAATTCCGACCACGAGACCAAGACCCAGAGTGAAGCCGCTTTCAACCAGAGCTTCGCCAAGCAGTTCGCCGACATCGGCCTGATCGTCACTGCCATCATGGGCGCGGTGTTTTTCACCCTGCTGCTGCTGACCGGCAACACCATGGCGCAGGCGGTGCGCGAGCGCATCCCGGAATTGGCGGTGCTGAAAACGATTGGCTTCTCCAATCGCAGCGTGCTGTGGCTGGTACTGGCCGAGTCGGTCCTGCTGGTGGTGCTGGGCGGTCTGATCGGCCTCGGTATCGCTGCGCTGCTGATCCCGCTCGTCACTGCCGCGAGCGGCGGCATGATCCAGCTGCCCGGAATGCTGGCGCAGACCTGGTTGATAGGGCTGCTGCTGATGTTGGTGATTGGCGTGATCGTTGGCCTGCTGCCGGCGGTGCGCGGGATGCGGCTGAACATCGTCGATGCACTGGCTGGTCGATAGAGGGTGAGCCGAAGCGGCTTGCGCGGCATTGCCGAGAGCTTCGGAGAACGCCCGGCGCCATGCGCCGGGCCGGTCGACACGACGCGATGCACTACTTTGGAGTGAAGAAATGAAGCGTGTAAAAGGATTCTTCGCCGGCCTGTTGACCGTGTTGGCGCTCGTGGCGGGTTTGTTCGCGTGGATCAAGTTGCCATGGTTCGCAGTGGTGGGGCTGGCGGTACTGATCACGCTGTGGCTACTGCTGACCCGCAGCGGCAAACTGGCGTTGGCGGCGACGTCGATCGGCGTTGCCGGCCTGCCGCAACGCTGGGGCGCGTCGCTGGTGATCGTGGTTGGCATCGCCGGCGTGGTCGGCGTGCTGGTGGCGATGCTGGCGATGGGCGAAGGCTTCAAGGCCACGCTCGACAAGACCGGCGGCGATGACACCGCCATTGTCTTGCGCGGTGGCTCGCAGGCCGAAACCAATTCGGTGATCACCCGCGACCAGGTGCCGCTGATCGGTGGACTCGCCGGCATTGCCAAGGGCGCGGACGGCAAGCCGCTGGCGTCGCCGGAACTGTCGCAGGTGGTCAACATGCCGGCGATGGCCGATGGCAACGATGTCAACGTGCAATTCCGTGGCGTGGGTCAGGCTGCATGGGCGTTGCGGCCAAACCTCAAGATCATCGAGGGCCGCAAGTTCAATCCCGGTTTGCGCGAAATTGTCGTCGGCGATGGCGCGCGGCATCAGTTCCGCGGCCTGGCGGTCGGCAAGCAGCTCAAGCTGGCAAACCAGCAGTGGACGGTCGTTGGCGTGTTCAAGGCGGGCGATTCGCACGACTCCGAATTGTGGGCCGATGCCGAGGTGCTGGGCCCGGCCTACCAGCGCAGCGCGTTCCAGTCGATGACGGTCAAGCTCGATGGCAAGGACGGCTTCAAGCGGCTCAAGGCCGCGCTGGCCGCCGACCCGCGCTTGAAGCTCGACATCGAAACCACCCATGACTATTACGCCAAGCAGTCGCAGGGCCTGACCAGGCTGATCAATATCCTGGGCAAGGTGATTGGCAGCATCATGGCGATCGGTGCGGTGTTCGGTGCACTGAATTCGATGTATGCCGCGGTGGCCGGCCGCGCGCGCGAGATCGCGACGATGCGCGCGCTGGGCTTCCGCGCCGTGCCGGTGGTCACCGCGGTCATGCTGGAAACCATGCTGCTGGCGCTGCTGGGCGGCTTGCTTGGCGCCGGCATCGCCTGGCTGGTGTTCAACGGCTACACGGTCAGCACGTTGGGACAGAACTTCAGCCAGGTGGTGTTCCAGTTCCGGGTTTCGCCGGAGCTGCTGTGGACCGGCCTGAAATGGGCGTTGGGAATTGGCTTGATCGGCGGCCTGTTCCCGGCGCTGCGCGCGGCGCGGTTGCCGGTGACCGAGGCACTGCGCGACGCCTGACGTCCTGCCGCTCGACGCTGGATTGACTCAGCCCTTGGCGATGCCCGCCGCGTTCGCGCGGCGGGCCCGCAACACGCCATCCGCGGCGAAAACCGCCAGCGCGATCCAGATGCAGGTAAAGCCAATGGCGCGGTCACGGCCGAAGGGTTCGTTGAACACCAGCACTCCGATCAGCAACTGCATGGTCGGCGCGATGTACTGCAGGATCCCGACCATCGAAAACGGGATCCGCCGCACCGCATCGGCAAACCCGATCAAGGGCAGCGCCGTGAGCGCGCCGCCCAGCACCAGCAGGCCCATGATCTGCCAGTCCCAGCGTGCGCTGGCGCCGTGCGCGACCACGTGGCTGTCGCCATGCGCTTCCCCCCACAGCAATAGGGCCAGCGCCGGCAGCAGCAGATACATGCTTTCCACGCCCAGCCCGCGCGTGGGCGGCACACCGACCAGCTTGCGCACCAGCCCATAGGTGCCGAACGACACGGCCAGGCTCAGGGCGATCCACGGGAAACTGCCGTAGTTGAAGGTCAGCCACAACACGCCGCCCGTGGCGATCGCCACCGACAGCCATTGCGCGCGATTCAGCCGTTCGTGCAGCAGCGCCACGCCCAGCACCACGTTGAGCAACGGATTGATGAAATAACCGAGGCTGGCCTCGACCACGTGACCGGCATTGACCGCCCAGATGTACATGCCCCAGTTGAAGGCGATCAGTACGCCGCTCAGCGCCAGCATCCACGCCGCGCGCGGCAGCGCCAGGGTTTCGCGCAGCCAGCCGCGTCCGTATTTCCAGGTCAGCCAGCCAACCACCAGCACCGTGCTCCAGACGATGCGGTGGGCGATGATCTGCATCGACGGCACCGACTTGAGCAGGTGCCAGTACAGCGGCATCACGCCCCACAGCACGAAGGAACCCACGGCGACCCAAAGCCCACGCCGGTCCAGCCGTATCCCGGTCATGCCGGGACCTTGCGCCGGGAGCGACTCGCCTTGGCCAGGGTGATCGCCAGCACCCCAAGCAGGATCACTCCCATCGCGACCAGTTCATGTGCGCCGAAACGCTCGCCGGCAAGCCACGCGCCAAGTGCCACTGCAATCGCCGGGTTGACGTAGGCATAGCTGCTGGCCAATGCCGGGCGTACGTGGTGCAGCAGCCAGATGTACGCGGAGAACCCGACGATCGAGCCAAAGACCAACAGGTAGGCGAATGCGAGCAGCCCGTTGCGCGTGGGCATGGCCTCGAAGCGCTCGCCGACCAGCAGGCCGACCACGCACATCACCAGTCCACCGCAGAGCATCTGCGCAGCCGCCGCCATGAACGGCGATGGCAGGTCGCGGCCACGGCTCCAGATCGAACCAAACGACCACGCCAGCGATGCGACCAGCAGGGCGATCAAGCCCCTTGGCGCGGCCGAGAGGCTGCTGCCAGCGTTGAGCCAGACCACGCCGAGGAAGCCGATGCCCAAGCCAATCCATTCCATCCGGGTCGGCCGTTCGCCACGCAGCGCCGCGAACACGCCCATCCACAGCGGCGCCGAGGCCACCGCGACCGCTGCCATGCCCGACGGCACCGTTTTTTCGGCCAGGTTGACCATGCCGTTGCCGAACATCAGCAACAACACCCCCATCACCGCCACGTTGCCCCATTGCGCGCGGGTCGGCATCGGCACGCCGCGCCAGCGCAATACCGCGAACAGCAGCGCACCGGCAATCGTGAAACGCAGGCCGCCGAGCAGGAACGGCGGGAACCCGCCCTCCAGCGCGAAACGGATCCCGAGGTACGTCGATCCCCAGATCAGGTAAAGCAGCGCCAGCGCCAATCCCACGCGCGAGCCGCCTGCGGTGTGTGTGCCCTGCATCGCGCCCGTCCCCGTGCCTTGCCTGCGCCTCGATTCAAAACCCCGGCACATTGCGGCCCGGAAAACACAGCGGGCGCCGCAATGGCGCCCGCCGTCAACACGCGTTCAGTGTGCCTCAATCCACCCAGTGGCCGGCGCTGCGCGCCTCCGGCAGCACCTGCGCGGACAGCTTGGCATCCGCGCCGAGCAGCCCGATCGCATCGCCCAGGATCTCCGCCGACTCGCGCAGCAGCGGATCGGTCACCTTCTTCGCCGCCTGTTCGCGGGCGACATCTTCGGCGATATTGCGCTCGTTGCCTTGCAGGCCATCATCGCTGCGTTGCGCCAACAACGGGTCGAGGGCGATGCCCAGTTGTACGCGCTGGTCCGCGCGACGTTTGCGCAATGCATCGAACTTGTCGCGTTCGGTGCGACGCTCGACCTCGTTCAGTGACACCGACTTCTTCGCCTGTTCCTTGCGGAACGTGGCCACGTCCTCGGTCCACCACTGGAACTCCACGTCCTTGGCCACGCGCGCGTCATGGCGTGCATCGAGCTTGCCAAGCAAGGATGCGAAATTGCCGTACTGCACGTGCGGCGCCGCGGCGACCCGTGTCCATGGCAACGCGTTGTCGTAGGTGTTCTCGCCGTACTCGCCGGCGTCCACGCTGGTCGGGAAGCCGACATCGGGCACCACGCCCTTGCTCTGGGTACTGCTGCCGCCCGGGCGGAAGAATTGCGCAATGGTCAGCTTGACCTGGCCGAAGCGCGGCTTCTCGTTGGCCGGCCAGCGGTCCAGATCGACCATGTTCTGCACGGTCCCCTTGCCGAAGGTGGTTTCACCGATGATCAGGCCGCGACCATAATCCTGGATCGCGCCAGCGACGATTTCCGACGCCGACGCCGAGCCACGGTTGACCAGTACCGCGAGCGGGCCGCTCCAGGCCACGCCGGCGTCGCGGTCCTGCTCGACGCTGACCCGGCCGCCTGATTCGCGCACCTGCACCACCGGACCCTGGTCGATGAACAGGCCGGTGAGTTCGATCGCTTCGCTCAGCGAACCACCGCCGTTGTTGCGCAGGTCCAGCACCACGCCATCCATCTTTTGCGCGCGGAACCGGGCCAGCAGGCGGGCCACGTCGCGGGTCGCCGATGCGTAACTGTCATCGCCGCCGCGGCGCGCCTCGAAGTCCTGGTAGAAGCCCGGCAGCTTGATCACGCCGATCCGGCGCGCCGGCTGGCCTTCACTGGCAGGCAGGGTGATCGTCTCGGCCTTGGCCGCCTGGTCTTCCAGGCGCACCTTGGCGCGGGTCAGCATCAGGCGCAGCGGCCTGCTGTCCAGCGGCGCTTCGGCCGCGACGATGTCCAGCCGCACCTTGGTCGCCGCGGCGCCACGGATCAGCTGCACGACGTCGTCGATGCGCCAGCCCACTACGTCCTTCATCTCACCGGATGCGCCCTGGCCGACGGCCACGATCCGGTCGCCGGACTTGATCGCGCTGCGCGAGGCCGGGCCACCCGGCACGATCTCGCGGATCAGCACCACGTCATCCTGCTTCTGCAGCACTGCACCGATCCCCTCCAGCGAGTTGGAGATCTGCATGTTGAAATTGGCCGCGCTGCGCGGGGTCAGGTAATCCGTGTGCGGATCGATCGCGCCGGCGTAGGCATTGAGGAAGCTCTGGAACACGTCCTCGCCCTTGAGCTCCGACACGCTGTCGAGCAGGGTCGCGTAACGCTTGTCCAGCGTCTTGCGGATCTCGTCAGGCTTCTTGCCGGCCAGCTTGAGGCGCAACCAGTCGTTCTTGACCGACTGCGTCCACAAGGTATCCAGCGCAGCGGTCCCATCGGCCCACGGCGCATCCTCGCGGTCGTACGCGTACTGGTCGCTGCCGGTGAAATCAAAGTTGCCCTTCAGCAGCTTGCGCGCAAACGCGATGCGCTCGTTCACCCGCTGCCGGTACACCGCGAACATCGCCCATGCCGGCGCCACTTCGCCGCTCTTGATCGCGTCGTCCAGGCGGTTTCGATACGGGTCGAAACCGGCCACGTCGCTGGCGGTGAAGAACACCTTGCCCGGGTCCAGCGTCTCCAGGTAGCGCTTGAGCACGTCCTGCGACAGCGCATCGTCCAGCGCGCGCGGGCGATAGGCGTAGCGGCTGTCGGAGAGCAAGCCATACACCAGGCGCGATGTGGTGGCCTGGTCGGCAGTCGGTGCAGCGAGCAGGGCGCCGGTGTCGGCGCGCGCCATGAGGGCGAGCGGCGCAACCAAGGCCAGGCCAAGGGAAAGTGCAAGCAGGGAACGAATGGGCTTCATTGGGGTGTCCGCGGCGTGGGGGAGCCGAAAGGTCAGGATGCGTCAGGTTGCGACTGCGCGACAGTGCCGTAAGTTCGTGTTGTACGTGGCTTTGACGCGTCGGGATTCACTCTACCGTCCACATGCGAAGGGATGTGAACAGTTGCCTTGCGGCCGGCCAGGCTGCGCCTAGCATCGGGTAGCGCGCCGCGCAGCTCGAAATGCCGCACCGCGCGCCACCCGACGCTCTCGCAGCCGCACCGTGGATTAGGTCTAGCTTGATGACAGTGGTCAGACCACGCCGGCTGCCTGCTGGTCGGCGTGATAGGAGCTGCGCACCATCGGGCCGGAGGCCACGTGCGAGAAACCCAGGCCCATGCCGAAGTCTTCCAGTTCCTTGAATTCCTCTGGCGTCCAGTAACGCAGCACTGGATGGTGGTGTGCGCTCGGCTGCAGGTACTGACCGATGGTAATCATTTCCACATCGTGCGCGCGCAGGTCGCGCAGGGTGGCCTGCACCTGGTCCATGGTTTCGCCGAGACCAAGCATGATCCCGGACTTTGTCGGGATGCCGGGGTGCTGCGCCTTGAACTTCTGCAGCAGGGTCAGCGACCACTGGTAATCCGCGCCCGGCCGCACATTGCGGTACAGGTCCGGCACGGTTTCGATGTTGTGGTTGAACACGTCCGGCGGTGATGACGCCAGGATCTCCAGCGCCCGCTCCATGCGGCCCTTGCCGCGGAAGTCCGGGGTCAGGATTTCGATGCGGATGCCGGGCGCGGCCGCGCGGGTTTCGCGGATGCAGTCGACGAAATGCTGGGCGCCGCCGTCGCGAAGGTCGTCGCGATCCACGCTGGTGATCACCACGTACTTCAGGCCCATCTCGGCGACGGTGCTTGCCAGCCGCTGCGGCTCGCCGGCGTCGGCGGGCTTGGGCCGGCCATGGGCGACATCGCAAAACGAACAGCGCCGCGTGCACACATCGCCGAGGATCATGAAGGTCGCGGTGCCGTGGCTGAAGCACTCGTGGATGTTCGGGCAGCTGGCGTCCTCGCACACCGTGACCAGGCGGTTCTCGCGCAGCTTGGCCTTGAGATTGGCGACGGCATTGCCCGACGGGATCCGCACCCGGATCCACGACGGCTTGCGCAGCACCGGCGCCTCGACGAATGCCACCGGTGAGCGCCCGATCTTTTCTTCGGCAACCTGGCGCGCGCCGGGTTCGAGCGACGGCGGCGTGTCGGCGACGACGGCATTTCCGACCAGGGCGTCACTGATAATGGTAAGCGGAATGCTGCGGGGCGTGCTGCTCATGCGGCCATTATCGCCCAGAAATTCTCATTCGAAGCGGCGCTGAAGCTGCCGCCAGCTGCGCCGGCAGCTCGGCGTCGACATGCAGGCTCAATCCGCACTGCGCGGCCAGGTGCCGCAACAGAGCCGGCTTGACCGCGTCCAGCGAGGAAGGTCCGCCAAGGTCGGCCATCGCCACCACCTGCAGCCCTTCGTAGCCGCAGGGGTTGATGCGCAGGAAGGGTTCGGTGCTCATCGCGATATTGAAGGCCAGGCCGTGGAAGGTGCAGCCGCGGCGCACGCGGATGCCGAGCGCGGCGATCTTGGCATCACCGACATACACACCGGGTGCACCGGCGCAGCGCGCGCCGTCGATATTCCAGTCAGCCAATGTATCGATGATCGCCTGCTCGATCCTGCAGACGTAATCGCGCACGCCGATCTTGAGCCGGCGCAGATCAAGCAGCGGGTAGACCACGAGTTGTCCGGGCCCGTGGAAGGTCACCTGGCCGCCGCGATCCACGTGCAGCACCGGGATGTCACCCGGCATCAGCACGTGTTCAGGCTTGCCGGCCTGGCCGAGGGTGAACACAGGCTCGTGCTCGACCAGCCAGATTTCATCCGGCGTGGCGTCGTCGCGCGCATCGGTGAAGCGTTGCATCGCCCGCCAGACCGGCTCATACGGCTGGCGGCCGAGATCGCGGACGATGGCCTGGGTCAGATCGTCCACTTCACGTCAGGATGCTCACGCAAGGCGGCGTGGGCGCGGTCGTAGTCCTCGCGGTTTTCGGCACGGAACCCGATGCGCACCGACACGTACTTGCCGGTCGAGGAATGTTTCCAGTTGATCTGTTCGCTGACCACATCGATGCCGGCCGCCAGCAGCTCGCGTGGCAGCACCTGCTCCAGATGCTTGTCGGCCGGGCCCATCGCCGAAAGCTCGAAGGTGCCTGGAAACTGGAAGCCGTGGCCCTCATCAGGCGCGCCGGGGATTTCAGATTGGACGTCCATGCCCCGATTATGGGGGCGCGCGCCACCGCTTCAATCGGGTTGGGCGCGCGGCATGACGGTCAGACCGATTGCCACCACATCAGCAACTCGTGCCAGAGGCGCTTGAAGAAGCCGCCCTCTTCCACTGCTTCAAGGGCGACCAGTGGCGATTGCGCGACCACCTTGCCGTCCAGGGTGACCTTGACCATGCCGAGTTTCTGGCCCTTGGTGATCGGCGCCACCAATGACTGCGGCAGGTCCATGCTCGCCTTCAGGCGGTCGTAGCGGCCGCGCGGGGTGCTGACCAGCAGCGGCTTGGCGACGCCCACCGCCACCGTGTTACCGGCGCCCTTCCACACCTTGGGCGTGGTCAGCGGTTTGTTGGCCTCGTAAAGCCGATGGGTCTCGTAGAAACGGAAGCCCCAATTCAGCAGCGCCTGGGAATCCACCGCGCGCTGGTTTTCGCTGGTATCGCCCATCACCACGCTGATCAAGCGCTGGTCGCCACGCTTGGCCGAGGCCATCAGGCAGTAGCCGGCACTGGAGGTATGCCCGGTCTTGATGCCGTCCACCGAAGGGTCGCGCCACAGCAGCAGGTTGCGGTTGGGCTGGGTGATCGGGCCGACGGTGAGTTCCTTGATCTTGTTGTAGCTGTAGGCTTCCGGGAAGTCGCGGATCAGCGCCTGGCCCAGCCGCGCGAGGTCGTGGGCGGTGGTCAGGTGACCTTCGGCCGGCAGGCCGTGCGGATTGACGAAGTGCGACTGGGTCATGCCGATGCGCTTGGCGTAGGCATTCATCAATTGTCCGAAGGCGGCCTCGCTGCCCGCGACGTGCTCGGCCAGGGCGATCGCGGCATCGTTGCCGGATTGCACCACCATGCCTTTTTCCATGTCGATCAGCGGCGCGGTCTTGTTGACCGGGAAGCCACTGTAGCTGCCCTCGGTGCCGGCACCGCCTTCGCGCCAGGCATGCTCGCTCATCATCACCTGGTCGGTGCGCTTGATCTTGCCTGAGGCCATTTCCGCGGCAATGACATAACTGGTCATGACCTTGGTGATGCTGGCCGGCTCAAGCGGTGTGTCGTAGTTCTCGCCCGCCAGGATCTGGCCGGTGGCGTAGTCCATCAGGATCCAGGCCTTGGACGTCGCCGGCGCCGGGGCGTCCGGGATCGGCAGGTTGTCGCTGAGCGCGGTGGGCGTCGCAGCCTGAGTCGGCGCGGGAGTCTGGGCAAAGGCAAGGCCGGCGGTGGCCAGGGCAACAACGAACAGCAAACGCGAACGCATCAACAGCACTCCTGAGGGCCGGACGACACACGGCGCAAAAACGAGGGGATCTAAGGTATCGATTGTAAGGGGCGCGCCGCGAGGTTCGACGATCCGTCTCACAACCGTGACGAGCCATGAGGATTTGGCGCCGCACGCAGCGCAGGGGGAAGACGGCCGCTTGCAAACCACTGGTTTGCGGTCGTCTGAACGCCCGAAAGCTGTGCTTGAGGGCCGGTTAGCGCAGTGTACGTTGAGGTACATGAGCATTCCGAGCAGCGGACGGCGTCAAAGCATCGAGCGCAGTAGGTTGTGGGATGGATCGTCAATCGCGGACGCGTTGTGGTTGCCCAAACCCCAGACCAACGACCCGCGCCGCAAGTTCCGGCGCCGTGGCTGCGGTCACCGGGCCAACACGCAGCCGCCAGATCTTCTGGCCGTTCACGTCGGCATCGAACAGGCGCGCGTTGCCGATCGAGGCGCCCTGCAACATCGCCAGCGCATGCTGGGCGTTTTGTGCATTGGAGAAACTGGCCACCTGCAGGACCACATTTTCACCCGCGACGGTACGAGCGGGTGCAGTTGCGGCGACCAGCGCTGCTGCGGTGATCGGCGAGGGTGGCGCGGGCGCAGCCGCCTGCTCGGCGGCTTTCACCGGCACCAGCGTTGCGGTGGCGGAGGCCGCGGGCAGCGTGTCCGGCGTGCCGGGCTTGCCGGTCGCCACCCGCACCCGCCGCGACTTCATCCACGCATCGAATTCGTCTGCCTGCATCACCCGCCCGTCCTGGTGCATGTCGAAGCGGAAGCTGGTGTCGGCGGTCGCCGGACTGGCTGGTGCAGGCGCAACTGCGCCCGCCTTCGCGAGCGCCTCCGGCAAACGGTCGACCAGCTTGTCCATGGCGGTGGCATCGGCTGGTGACTGCTGGACGGCAAGGTTGGTGTCGACGTCGGCCTGGGTCAGCGCGCGCACTTCCACGCGCGCGGTGCCCTTGTCGCGATAGCCCAGCTTGACCGCGGCGGCATAGCTCAGGTCGATCACCCGGCCAGCATGGAACGGCCCCCGATCATTGACCCGGACCACGATCGACTTGCCATTGTCGAGATTGGTCACGCGCGCGAAGCTCGGCAACGGCAGCGTCTTGTGCGCGCCGGTGAAGGCGTACATGTCGTACACCTCCTGGCTGGAAGTGCGGCGGCCATGGAACTTGTTGCCGTAGTAGGAGGCCAGCCCGGTCTCGACATAGCCTTCCGGGTCGTCCATCACCTGGTAGCGCTTGCCGAGCACGCTGTAATCGCGGTTGCCGATGCGCGAACGCGGCTCGTCGCGAACGTCCGGTTCCGGGATCGCGTCGACGTCGGGAATTTCGTCGGGCACGGTATCCGACACACCCGGCAAGTACAGGCCGCCGGCCACGTAATTGCCGCGCTTGGTCAGGTCTTCGGTCGCTGGCGCATACGGCGAAGCCTTGGGTTTGCGCATCGGAGGCGTGGGATTCAACCCGCGCGGCGGGTGCGCTGCCACGTTCTGGCCCGGCGGTTTGTCCCTGGATGCGGTGCCGGTGGTCGCGCAGGCCGCCAGTGCGAGTGGCAGCAGCGCGACCAGAAAGCGCGTGCGCGGCATCACATCGGATCCGGGTCGCGCCCGGCGATTGCTTCGGCGAGCTGATACACCGCGCTCGCATACAGCCGCGAGGTATTGTATTTGGTGATCGCCTTGAAGTTGTTGTGGATGATCCAGTACTCCGGACCCGCGGCGCCATCCAGGGTGATCAGCGTCACCGGTGCGGCTGGGTTGCCAGAAACCGGGCGAGCCGGCCGGTAACCGAGCGCAGCAAGCGAGGCCAGGGTCTGGTCCAGTTCGATCTTTTCGGCATTGAAGTCGGCGGCGCCCGGCGCGCGCACAGCGCGCTGCATGACCACGCCACCGCGCTGCCAGCCACCCCTGCCGATGAAGTAATTGGCAACGGAGGCGAATACGTCATCGAGGTCGTTGAACAGGTCGCGCTTGCCGTCGCCGTCGCCATCCACGGCATAGTCGCGGTAACTGGACGGCATGAACTGGCCCCAGCCCATCGCCCCTGCATAACTGCCCTTGAGCGTGGTGATGTCGAAGCCTTCGGCCTTGCCGAGCGCGAACACCTGCGCCAGTTCGTCGCGGAAGAAGGCTTCGCGCTGGTTCTCTCGGGCCAACTTGGCCGGATCGCCGGTGCGCGGGTAGGCGAAGGCAAGCGTGTACAAGGCATCGACGACCGGATAACTGCCCTTGTTCCCGCCGTAGCTGGTTTCCACGCCGATGATCGCGGTGATGATTTCCGCCGGCACGCCGTATTTGGCCTCGGCGCGCTTGAGTTCGTCGCGGTGTTGGGCCAGGAACGCACGGCCGCCGTCAATGCGCTTGGGCTGAATGAAGATCGGGCGGTAATCCGCCCATGGCTTGGCTTCGGCCGGGCGCGACATCGCACTGATGATGCTGTCGCGGATGCCGGCATTGGCGAGCACCGCTTCGATGCGGGCTTCCGGGATGCCATAACGTCTGGCGGTGCTGCGCACGAACTCGGCGCGGGCCAGGCTGACGTCGCGGATATGCGGCGCAGGCGGAGGTGGGGGCGCAACCGGTGCGGGCGCCGGTGGCGACGCCGATGGCATCGGCGGGGGTGGCGGCACGGCGCAGGCGGCAAGCGCGAGCGCGGCGAGGCAAGGCAGGGCGCGTCGGATCATCGGCGTGAGGGTATCACGCAGCAGAATGCCGGCCGCAACCGTGGGTTCAGCTGTCCCGAGGTCGACGATGTCCTTGGCGACGACCCTTCAGCGCCATCACCACGCCGAACCCCAGCAGCAGGGTGACCGCCGACGTGCCACCGTAGCTCAGCAGCGGCATCGGCACGCCGACCACCGGTAACAGGCCGGAGACCATGCCGCCGTTGACCAGCACGTAAACGAACAGTGACAGCCCCAATGTGCCCCCCAGCAGCCGCGAATAGCCGTCGCGCGCATCCGCGGCGATCCACAGGCAGCGGCCGACCACGAACAGGTACAGCGCCAGCACCGTGGCGACGCCGATCCAGCCGAATTCCTCCGACAGCACAGAAAAAATGAAGTCGGTGGTGTGCTCGGGCAGGTAGTTCAGGTGCGACTGGGTGCCCTCGCCCCAGCCCTTGCCGCTCAGGCCGCCACCACCGATTGCGATCTTGCTCTGGATGATGTTCCAGCCGGCCCCCATCGGGTCATTTTCCGGGTTGCGGAAGGTCAGGATGCGGTCCTGTTGGTAGGGGCGCAGGAACGGAAACCAGGTCATCGGCGCGAACATCGCCACGGCCAGGCCGCCCACCGCGGCCACTCCCCCGGTGACGAACCAGCGCCACGACAACCCGGCCAGGAACAGCACGAACACGCCACTGGCCAGTACCAGCACCGCGGTGCCGAGGTCACGCTGCAGCACCACCAGCCCCACCGGCAGCGCAATGATCAGAAGGGCCACTGGCAATCCGCGCAGGCGCAGCGGCAAGCGCTGCCGGTCCAGGGTCCACGCCAGCATCATCGGCAGGGTCAGCTTGGCCAGCTCGGACGGCTGGAAGTTGACGAAGCCGAGGTTGATCCAGTGATTGCCGTACTTGCCCTTGCCGATGAACAGCACCAGCACCAGCGGCACCAGCGAGAACGCATATGCGAGCGGGGTGAACTGTTTGAGGACATGCGCGGGCAGCCTTGAGGCGACCCACAACACGCCCAGGCCCACCCCGAGGTACGCGCCCTGGGTCGACATCATCCGCAGCGATTCGTTGCTGGCGCTGTACAGGGTGGCCAGGCCAACCGCCATCAGTGCCAGCAGCGCGGCCAGCAGCGGCAGGTCCAGGCTGCGCAGGAAGCGCAGCAACAGGTCGAGCAGGTAGCGCAGGATCACGTTCACCGGACCACACCTGTGGTGGCTGGCAGCGCCATCCCGCCATCGACCACATCGCTGAAATCCGGGCGTGGCGGTGGCGGCGCATCGGACGCCTCGCCGGCGGCAGGCAGCGGTGATTGCGGCGGTTCCGGCATCTTGCCCAGCAACCAGGCATCGAACACCTTGCGCACCACCGGCGCGGCGCTGGACGCGCCGTAGCCGCCGCCCTCGATCGCCACCGACATGGCGATGGTCGGGTCATCGGCCGGCGCGTAGGCGATGAACAGGCCACGATGGCGCAGGTGCATCGGCAAGCTGCGCGGGTTGATTGCGGCATTACCGCGGCGGCTGACCACCTGCGCGGTGCCGGTCTTGCCGGCGATGAGGTAGGTCAGGCCGGGGCGGATGTTGGTTGCGGTGCCCGCCCCATGCACGGTGCCGATCATGCCCTCGCGCACCGCCTGCAGGTGGGCGGGGCTGTTGCTGATGCGGGTTGGTGGCGTCAGCGGCACCGGGGTCCAGTCGGCGGCGAAACCGGCTCGCATGTCCTTGACCAGGTGCGGCCGGCGCAACCAGCCATCGCTCAGCGCGGCGGTGGCCTGGGTGAGTTGCAGCGGCGTGACCTTCCAGAAGCCCTGGCCGATCGCCGAAATCACGGTGTCGCCCGGGTACCAGCGGCCCTGATTGGCAGCGTTTTGCGCCTTCCATTCCGGCGATGGGAGAATCCCGCTGATCTCGCCCGACAGGTCCACCCCAGTCACCTTGCCGAAGCCATCGCGCGCCATGTATTCATCGAAGCGCTTGATCCCCATGTCGAGCGCAAGCCGGTAGTAGTAGGTGTTGACCGATTGGGTGATCGACTTGCGCAAGTCGGTCCAGCCATGCCCGCCGCGATGCGAGTCGCCATAGCCGCGGCGCTGCCCGCCCACGTAGAACATGCCGGTGGACAGGGTCTTGTCCCCGGCCTTGCGCACGCCGCTGTCCAGCCCGGCCAGCCCGATCAGGGGCTTGATGGTGGACCCCGGCGCCACCCCGCCAAGCACCACCCGGTTGAATTGCGGGCGCGACGGATTTTCATTGAGCGCCTTGTAGTCGGCATGGCTGATGCCGTTGACGAACAGGTTGGTATCAAAGCTGGGCAGGCTGACCATGGCCAGGATTTCACCGCTGCGCGGATCCACCGCGACCCCGGCGCCCTCCAGTTCACCGAAGGCATTGACCATCGCCCGCTGCAGGTCCACGTCGATTGACAGCCGCAGGTCAGTGCCGGGCGTGGCCGGCACCGTGTCCAGCGCACGCACCGTGCGGCCATCGACATTGGTTTCCAGCCGCCGGTAGCCGGGTTTGCCGCGCAGCTGCTCGTCGTAGTAGCGCTCCAGTCCGGTCTTGCCGGTATGCGAGTAGGCGCTGCCGGCCGACCCCAATTCGGCCTGGTCCTTCTCGTCGATGCGCCCCACGTAGCCGACCACGTGTGCGAACAACGCTCCGTACGGATATTCACGGCCCAGGTAGGGCACGAGCTCGACGCCGGGGAAGCGCCAACGATCGACCGCAAAGCGCGCGGCCTCGTCGTCGCTCAGGCGCAGCTTGATGGTGACCGGCTTGAATGGCCGGCTCGCCTTGTACTCACGCAGGAAGCGCGTGCGCTGCTCCTCGTCCAGGCCGAGCAACGGCTGCAGCTTCTCCAGCAACGACTCGCCCCTGCCGGCACGTTCGGGCACCGCATCCAGCCGCCATGCCGCCACGTTGTCAGCCAGGATGCGCCCCTTGCGGTCCAGGATCAGGCCACGCGCAGGCACCACCGGCACCAGCCGCAGGCGGTTGGCTTCGGAACGGGTGGCGAATTCGGCGTGCTGCAGCACCTGCAGGCGGAAATACCAGCCGGCCAGGCCGGCCAGCACCGCCATCACGACCAGGAAGCCAACCAGCGCGCGCCGCCGGAACAGGTCCGCTTCAGCGGCATGGTTCTTCAGTGGGCGGTCGCGGCGCAGCACTGCTCAGCCGCGCCGGTTCAGGCGCAGCGCATCCAGCACCAGGTACAGCGGCGCCCATAGCAGCATGCCCAGCAACGGCGCGGTCCAGTAGCTCCACGGCAATTGCACGGCGCCCAGCACCACGTGGATCACGAAGGCCACCACGCGGTCGTTGAGCAGCAGTCCACCGATCGCGATCGCCTGCTGCGAGAGCGGGAAGAAGCGCATCCGTGGCCGGAAGCGGTCCAGGATGAAGGTCAGGATCACCAGCCGCATCGCCTGCTCGCCAAGCAGGCCGCCATGGCTGAGGTCGGCCAGCAACCCGAGCAGGAAGGCGGCGCCCAGGCCGATCTTTTCGGGTTCCTCCAGCACCCAGTAGGCCAGCACCAGCGCCAGCCAGTACGGGCGCAGCGGCTGCAGGGTGTCCGGAAACGGCACCAACCCCAGCAACAGCGCCATCAGCAGGCTGACCGGCAAGACCCAGGTGTTGCGCGGGCGGGTCATTGGCGCGGTTCCGTTCGGGCGCCCACGCGCGCCGGACCAACGGCCGCGGCTGACGCAGCCGCCGGGACCGGTTTGTAGCCGCGCAGCAGCAACACATCGCGGCCGCGGTCCAGCTGCGCCGCCGGCTTGACCTCGCCTTCCAGGAAGGCGCGGCTGTCGTCCGGGCGCAGGTCACCAAGGGTGCCGATTGCGAACCCCGGCGGGAAACGCGCACCCAGTCCCGAGGTCAGCAGCAGGTCGCCCGCTTTCACGTCGGCTGACAGCGCGACGTTGGTGGCATGCAGGGAGTCACTACGGCCGCTGCCATAGACCATCAGGCGCACGCCACTGCGCGCGACCACCGCCGGGACCGCATGGTCCGGGTCGGTGATCAGCAGCACCGTGCACGTACTTGGCGTGGTCGAGATCACCTGCCCCATCAGCCCGCCGGCGTCGATCACCACCTGCCCCGCGCTCACGCCCTGCCGGCTGCCGGCATCCAGTATCAGGCGCTGTCGGGTCGGATCCAGGTCGATGTCGAGGATGCCGGCCAACTGCACGTCCAGGCGCCCGCGCTCGGCGCTGGCCAGCAAACCGCGCAGGCGCGCGTTCTCCGCCGCCGACGCCTGCAACCGCGCATTGCGCGCGCCGCTGATCAGCAGCGCGTTGCGCAGCACCCGATTGTCCTGGGCAAGCTGGTTGCGCAGGACGGCATCCTCGCGCAGGCCCGTCCCCAGCCGGGACGGCAGGTCGGCCAGCCACCACAGCGGCTGGACCGCGACCTCGGCCTGGGCGCGGAACGCCTGCAACCACTGGCCGCGGTGGTCGAGCACCATCAACACCACCGCCAGCACCAGGAACGTCAACAAGCGCAGCACGCCGGCGACATCGCCGGGGCGGGCAGCGGGTGGACCAGCGTAGGTCGGCACGTCTAGGAAGTCTTGCGTGTGGATGGAAACGTTCGAAGCGACAGTTTGGCCCATGCAGGGGCCAACGCAAACGGCCACGCGGTTTGCGCAGCACCGCGAGCATCACCTGGTTCGCTGCGCGGCCCCGGAGCAGGCCATTGATGGCCCGTCTCCAAACCGACTATCGGACAAGCTATTCGGGCGTGAACAACTCGGTGCCGTGCATGTCGATCAACTCCAGCGCACGTCCGCCGCCCCTCGCCACGCAGGTCAGCGGATCATCCGCGACCTGCACGTGCAGGCCGGTCTCTTCGCTGATCAGGCGATCAAAATCGCGCAGCAAGGCGCCACCGCCGGTCAGCACGATGCCGCGCTCGGCCACGTCCGCACACAATTCCGGCGGGGTCTGCTCCAGTGCAAGCCGGATTGCGGCGACGATGCCGCCGAGCGGCTCGCGCAGCGCCTCCAGCACCTCGTTGGA
>JBBSTP010000021.1:0-18042 GCA_038235795.1 Lysobacterales bacterium
GCAGGACATCCTGTCGCAGCTGATCCGGGCGACCACGCTCGGCATTCCCGACGAGGTCAAGCCCTATTTCCGCGACGTGCTCGACCATGTCGCGCGGGTCGGCGACATCATCGATACGCAGCGCGAAATGGTCGCCGCGGCAATGAGCGTCTACCTGTCACTGGTGACCGTGGCCCAGGGCGAGGTGGTGAAGAGACTGGCCGGTTGGGCGGGCCTGCTGGCCGCGCCGACCCTGATTGCCAGTTGGTATGGCATGAACTTCAAGTACATGCCCGAACTGCACGGCCGCTACAGCTACGCGATCCTGGTCGGGCTGGTGGCCCTGGCCTCGGTGCTGCTATATCGATACCTGCGCAAGGTGCGCTGGTTGTAGCAATTCGCGTGCCGACAGTGTGCCGGCACGGCCGGAATACCGACTGTCTTCCGGTTTGGACCGCCTGTCCGAAGCGTGGCCGATTCGCGTTGGAATGGCCGTCCCAATATTCGCAACGCCATTCATGCGGTACGCCACGCAACGTGGTCGGAGGCGGGAGTTGCCAACCATTCCCTACTGAGGCTATTGCCATGACACACGCACGCCTGTTGCGCGCCGGGCTCATCCCGACGCTCCTGCTTTCCTCTCTGTTTGCATCATCTGCCTACGCCGAAGCGATCAATGGCGCGATCTATACCAGTACGTTCAACCACGACCAGGTCAACGCCAACCAATACCCGTCGAAGAGTGATGTCTACCTCAACGGCGGCCCCGGCAATGCCGGCTGCAACGGCGGCAAGCTGGACGACGGCATCTATCATTATCAGGTCACCAACCCATCGGGTAGCGTCCTGCTATCAAATGGCAGTTCGATCTGGGACCGCACGGTCCAGGTCATCAATGGCGTCATGGCGGTCAACATGGGCGATCAGGCCAAGCACCCGAGTGGTGAGCTCAGCGCATGCGGCAGCCTGGCGATCCGGCTGTTCCCCTATGACGACACGCCCAACGGAGGCGGTGTCTACAAGGTCTGGATTACCCGTGCCAGCGACTTCGCGGCCGCCTGCGGTGTCGGAATCGATTGCGGCCGGGACGGGTTTGTCCCCGGCAACACCAAGACCGACAACTTCAAGGTCGGGCCGACCACCCCGCCCGTGCCGGAAACCGGCAGCGTCCGCGCGTTCAAGTTCTATGACGCCAATGCCAATGGCGGCTATGACGATGGTATCGACATGCTGCTGGACGACTGGAAGATGACGCTGGCTTCGGTGTCGCAGGCCGTGGACTCCACCAAGTACACCTCCGCCGGCAGCGCGACCTGGAACAGCCTGTTGCCGGGCGATGATTACACGATGGAAGAAGGCGTTCCGGCACAGGGCAATTGGGTGCATTCGGCAACGATCTATGTCGGCCATGATGGGTCCCCGGAGAACCCCGCCGGTCCGCTGACAGTCGTCGCCGGCGACACCACCAATGTCATGTTCGGCAACTACTGCACCATCCCGAGCAATGGACGCACGCTTGGCTTCTGGAGCAACAAGAACGGGCAGGCGCTGGTCGGCAACGATGACCTGAATGTCTTGATTGCCCTCAACCTGCGCAATGTCAATGGCAGCAACTTCGATCCGGCCACCAAGGCGCAACTGCGTACCTGGTTGTTGAATGGAACGGCGACCAACATGGCGTACATGTTGTCGGTGCAGATGGCGGCGATGAAGCTGAATGTCTACAACGGCTTGGTCAACGGGGACGGCTATTACGTCCTTGCGGGGATGACAGTGAACCAGATCATCGCGGCCGCAAACACCTCGTTGGGTAGTTATGGCGTCACCACCGAGGGCCATCCGCAACGTGCGTACCAGGAAGACCTGAAGGACTACCTGGATGCCCTGAACAATGGCGACGGCTTGCTGTCAGCAGTTCCGTGTGCGTATAGCTTCCCTTAAGCGCTTTTCGTAAAACACCCCCCACGGGTACGCAGCGGGCTCCTTCGGGAGCCCGTTTTTTTTCAGGTCGCCAGCATGCGCAGGACAACACCGGTCAGGTACGCCGCATAGGTGCCGAGCGCATATCCCATCACCGACAACAGCACGCCCACCGGCGCCAGCGCCGGGTGGAACGCGGTCGCCACCACCGGCGCCGATGCTGCGCCGCCGATGTTGGCCTGCGAGCCGACCGCCATGAAGAACAGCGGTGCGCGGATCAGCTTGGCAACCAACAGCATCAGCCCTGCATGCACGCTGATCCAGATCAGTCCGAGCAGGAGCAACAGCGGCTTTTCAGCCAGTTGCGCCAGGTCCATCTGCATGCCGATGGTCGCGATCAGCACATACAGGAAGATCGTGCCGATCTTCGAGGCGCCCGCCCCCTCCAGCGTGCGTGCGCGGGTCAGGCTGAGCAACACGCCGAAGGTAGTGGCGAAGATCACGATCCAGAAGAAGCGCGAATCCAGGCTGTAATCCTGCAAACGCCATGTCGCCGGAAGTGACTTGATCCACGCAACCAATGGCTCCGCGAGGAAGTGCGCCAGCCCGGTCACGCCAATCCCGATCGCGAAGATCAGCATCAGGTCGGTGGCCGAGGGGATGCGCGCGTGCTGCGCGTGATAGCTGGCCATACGATTTTTCAGGTCTTCGATCGCGCGGTTGTCGGCCTTCAGCCAGCGGTCCATGGCATCGGCCTTGGAGGCCATGAACAGCAGCGCCGCCATCCACACATAGGCCACGATCACGTCCACTGCCGCGAACTGTCCGAACATGGTCGAATCGACCTCGAACACTTCCTTCATCGCCGCCTGGTTGGCGCCACCGCCGATCCAGCTCCCGGCAATCGTGGTCATGCCGCGCCAGGTTTCGCCGGCGACGGTTGCCGGATCGATCACGCCCATCGCAGCAAACGCCACCCACGCGCCCAGCATCACCCCGACCGTACCGGTCACGAACATCACCAGCGCTTTAGGACCCAGCCGAACGATCGCGCCGATGTCCATCGCCAGGCAGAACAACACCAGCGACGCGGGCAGCAGGTAATCGCGGGCCATCGGGTACAGGCCCGAGTTGGCACCGTCGATCAGGCCGATGCTGTTGGCAATCGCCGGCAGCAGGTAGCACGGCAGGATCGCCGGCACCACCGAATAGAACTTCTTCCAGAAGCCCTGCTCACGCGCGGCGCCCCAGAACACGAAGCCGAGGATCGCCGCGAGCAGGCCCAGGACGACGGCATCGTTGCTGATCCATGCCGCCGGCGGGGTTGCTTCGATCATTGGCCGATGTACTGCTTCAGCCAGGCGTTGACCGTCTCATGCCAGAGCACGCTGTTCTGCGGCTTGAGCACCCAGTGGTTTTCGTCCGGGAAATACAGGAACTTCGATTCCACGCCCTTGCGCTGCAGCGCGGTGAACAGCGCGATGCCCTGTTCGACCGGGATGCGGTAATCCTTCTGGCCGTGGACGACCAGCATCGGCACCTTGAACTTGCCGACGTGGTTGACCGGGTTGAACTTCTCGTAGTTTTCCGCATGGTCGAACACGGTGCCGCCGTTCTCCCATTCGTTGAACCAGAGTTCCTCGGTGGCGTAGCCCATCGCGCGCTGGTCGAACACGCCGTCGTGGCTGACCAGGCATTTCCATGGCGACTTGCCGTTCTTGTCGTACCAGTTGCCTTCGATCCAGTTGACCATGAAGCCGCCGTAGCTTGCGCCGAGCGCACACGCCTTGTCGCCATTGAGGAAGCCGTATTGCTGCTGCGCCGCGGCCCAGCCCTTCTGCAGGTCCTCCAGCGGACGGTCGCCCCAGTGCTGGCTGATCGCATCGGTGAATGCCTGGCCATAGCCGGTGGACCCGTGGAAGTCGATCATCACCACCGCATAGCCCTGGCCCGCGTAGGTCTGCGGGTTCCAGCGGTAGCTCCATCCATCGCCGAAGCTGCCCTGCGGGCCGCCGTGGATCAGGAACGCGACCGGATATTTTTTTCCTTGCTGGTAATTCCACGGTTTGACGACGTAGCCATGCACGGTCTCGCCGTTCCAGCCGACGAAGTTGAATTGTTCGTACTTGCCGAATGCCACCTCCGGAAGCATGTCACCGGCGCTCGGAGTGATCGCGCGCTGCGCCTCGCCATCCAGACCCGCCGCGAACATCTGGTCGCCGGTCTGCATGCTATTGCGAGAGAACACCAGGGTCGGACCGCCGAGGTTGAACGACGACACGCTGCCGTTCTTGACCACACTTTCCACTTCGCCGTTTGCCAGCGAGACGCGGAACAACGGGTGCCTGCCGAGTTCCTGCGCGGTGGTGTAGAGCCACTTGCCATCCGCCGACAGCGTAATGCCATCCGCGGAAGCATCCCAATCAGGCGCGACCTCTCGCGTCTTGCCGCTGGCCAGATCCATCGCCATCAGCGCGAAGCGGTCAGCCTCGAAACCCGGGCGCTTCATCGCGCGGTAATACAGGGTCTTGCCGTCCGCGCTGAACACCGGGCCCGCATCCCAGGCCTTGTTGGCCGCGGTGACGTTGCGCGCGCCGCTGCCGTCGGCGTTGACCAGCCAGATATCGAAATTGGTCGACCACGGTTCACCGCGATCGGCGCTGCGCACGCTCATCGCGACCTGCTTGCCATCGCTCGACCAGGCGAAGTCCGACAGGTCGCCGAACGGCTTGGACGGGATGTCACCGTGCAGATCGCCGCTGAGCAACGTCGCCGACTTCACCGGTGCATCGCCACCCAGCGCGGCCGAAAACACACGGTTGAGCCGGCCATCGTTCCAGGTGTCCCAGTGGCGGATGAACAGTTTGTCGTAGATCTGGCCGGTGCTTTTTTCAGCTTCGACCGCATCGAGTTTCTGCTTGGTGCATCCGAGGTCTGCCTTGCAGTCGTCGAATGTCGCCAGCGCCAATGCGACATGACTGCCATCCGGCGACAGCGTGTAGCCATCGACGTCCAGCGCAAGTTCCGTCACCTGCCTGGGCTTGCCACCGGCCGTCGGCATCGCGTACAGCTGCGAACTGCCGCCCTTGCCGCTGAGGAAATACACCATCGCTCCGTCTGCCGAGAAGCTCGGCGAATTGACGTTCCAGCCCTCCGGGGTGAACCGTACCGGTGGCGCGGAATCGCGCGCGAACAGGTCCTCGATCCACAGCGAGGTGCTGGACTTGTTGGTCGCCTTGTCGACAACGCGCTTGCCGAACACCAGCTTGCGCCCATCCGGCGATACGACCGGCGAGGAATAGCGGTCCATATAGGCCATGTCCTGCACGCTGAACCCGCGCGTACCCGCTGTGGGCGGCGTGGCGGCAGTCGACGGCAGCGACAGCGCAAGGGTGAGCGGAAGGACGGCGTGGCGAAGATTCATGACGTTTCCGTAAGGCGTATGGATGACAGGAGTTTCAGGCAGGGACGCGACGCGTCACATCGGGCCGGGTTCGACATCGCCCAGCACGTGCTTGTTGTTCGCGCCGGTGCGGTACAGCAGCCAGGCCACCAGGGCGAGCACGGCCAGGCCGACGTATTTGCCGAACTGCAGGCTCTCGGGCACTGCTATCACGTCGGGGCGCCCGGTGGCCACGATCGGGATTGCAATCAGGATGCCCATCAGCGCCTCGCCGGTAATCAGGCCGGCGGCAAACAACGTCCCCGGGCGATGCAGTCGATCGCGTGCGCTTTCGTCCTTGGTGCCAACCATGCCGTGGCGGCGCTCGACCAGCCAGGCCAGCAGCCCGCCGATGAAGATCGGCACCATCAGTTCCAGCGGCAGGTAGATGCCGATCGCGGCAGCCAGCACTGGCACCCGGAACGTCGACTTGCGCGCCTTCAGCCATTCGTCGAAGGCGATGATCGCAGCGCCGACACCGGCGCCGATCGAGATCACGCCCCACGGCAACTGCCCACCGAACATGCCCTTGGCGACCGAGGCCATCAACGTCGCCTGCGGCGCGGACAGTGGGTTGGGATGTTCGGCAGTGGGCGGACCGATGCCATAGGCCTGGGCCAGCAGGTTCAGCACGGGCGCCATGATCAGCGCACACGAGAACGCACCGATGCCGAGCATCAGCTGCTGTTTCCACGGCGTGGCGCCGACGATGTAACCGGCCTTGAGATCCTGCAGGTTGTCGCCGCCAACCGCCGCCGCGCAGCACACCACCGCGCCGATCATGATCGCAGCGACCGCGCCGATTGGCGACTCGCGCCCGAGCAGCAACATCAATACCACCGACGCGAACAGGATGGTGGCAATGGTGATGCCCGACACCGGGTTGTTCGACGAGCCGACCAGGCCAGCCAGGTACGCCGATACCGACACGAATAAAAACCCGGCAATAATCATGATGATCGTCATCAGGATGCCGATCGCCCACGGGTGGGCGACCGAGGAATCTGCCGCGACAATGGCGTGGTACAGCAGGGCCAGCGGCAGCACGAACACCACCAGCGCCACCAGCATCCACTTCATCGGCAGGTCTTTATCGGTTTCGGCGATGTTGGCATCGGCGCCCTTGCGCGCGGCGGCAATGCCGCTGCGCACGCCGGACAGCAGCGAATTGCGCAACGAGAACAACGTCCATACGCCACCGATCAACATCGCGCCGACGCCGAGGTAACGGATCTTGTTCGACCAGATTCCGAAGGCGATGTCTTCGGCCGAGCCGCCGGCGATGCTGGCGGCAAGCGTCGGGTCCGAGTCGAGGAAGAATGCATGGTAGATCGGGATCGCGATGTGCCACGAAAGGATACTGCCACTGAGCACCACGATGCCGATGTTCAGACCGACGATGTAGCCGACGCCCAACAGCGCCGGTGACAGGTTGGTGCCCATGTAGGCCAGGTACTTGCCGAAGAAGCCGGCGCCGGCAGCGGTGTCCGGGATCATGCGCATGCCGCTGGCCGCGCTGGCCTTGATCAATGCGCCAAGCGTGGCCGAAAAAGCGAGGATCTTCAGGCCCGGTCCGGGATTCTCGCCGGCCTTGAGCACCTCGGCGGCGGCCTTGCCTTCCGGGAACGGCAACGGGTCTTCGACAATCATGCTGCGCCGCAGCGGCACCGAGAACAACACGCCCAACAGTCCGCCGAGCCCGGCGATCGCCAGCACCCACGAATACCGGAAGTCCTGCCAGTAACCAAGAATAATCAGCGCCGGGATGGTGAAGATCACCCCGGCGGCAATCGAGGAACCGGCCGACGCGCCGGTCTGGACGATATTGTTTTCGAGGATCGTGCCGCCGCCCAGCAGGCGCAACACGCCCATCGAAACCACCGCCGCCGGGATCGCTGTTGCAATCGTCAGGCCCGCGAACAGGCCGAGGTAGGCGTTCGCCGCCGACAGGATCATCGCCAGGATGATCGCAAGAATGACCGCGCGCACTGTCAGCTGCGGCGTACCGGTAATCGGACTCGACATCGTCACCCCTCCCAGGGCAATGCAATCGCGACAACCTAAGCGCTGCCGCCGGGCAAGTCCAGTGCATCACCATGGAGTCTGCCTGGACTGGCTGTGCTTCCGCTATCCCGGGCGCTTCCGGCGCGAGCATGCGACTCCCGCCAGCGACATTCCGACAAACCAGATAAGCGCCTGATTCGCGTCGACGCGGCTGCTGAATTTCACCGGAATCGGTACTCGCTGGCCACTGCTACACTCGCCCGCCTGCCCTTTCCGGAACCTCTTCCGCATGCCGACGCCGCGTCCACTTGCCCTCGCCTTGGTCCTTGCCATCCTTGCCGGCACCGCCGCGCCCGATAGCCTCGCAGCGAAGATGCCGGCCGCGAAGAAAGCGAAGGCACCGGCAATCGCCTTGGCGTGCACCGATTTCCAGGCGGACGCGAATGCTCAGTGGCTGTTGGCCAATCCGATCCCCACCAGCGGCGCGATTTCGTCGCTTGGCCAGCTCACCGCGCTGGCCCTGCAACAGCAGCGCGACCTGCTGGACGCGGCAATGACCTCGCCGCAGGGCAACGTGCAGAAACTGCTCGGCGATTTCTGGGCCAGCGGCCTGGACGAAGCCGCGGTGGAGGCCGATGGCGCCAATCCGATCGCGCCGTTGCTGCAGCGCATCGATGGCATCCGCAAGGCGCGCGACGTCGCGCCGGCGATCGCCGCCCTGCACCAGGTCGGGATTCCCGTGGTGTTCAATTTCGGCGCCGACATCGACATGAGCGATCTCGACCGCCACCTCGGGTATTTCTCGCAGGGCGGCCTGGGCCTGCCCGATCCCGCCTACTACACCCGCGGCGACGCCGACGCGCGTGCGTTGCTGGCCCGCTACAGCGACTACGTGCAGAAGATCCTGGTCCTGACCGGCGTGCCGCAGAAGGATGTGGCGGCCGCAGCCGCATCGGTGATCGAGCTGGAAACCCGCCTCGCCACCGCGTCCAAACCACTGGTGGACCTGCGCGACGCGCGCGGCAACTTCGCGCCAGTCGCCACCGCGGGCCTGGGCAAGCAGTACCGCAACCTGCAGCTGGACGACTTCCTCAAGGTGCAGGGCATCAGCGACGACACCGTATCGCTTGCCAACCCGGCGCTGTTCGCGCAGCTGGATGCGTTGGTCGCCGGGCTCAAGCCGCAGCAATGGAAGGCTTATCTGAGATGGCGCGTCGGCGATGCGATGGCGCCCTACCTGGCCAAGCCGTGGCGCGATGCCTCCTTCGAATTCCGCGGCAAGGTGCTGCGCGGGGCCACGTTGCCGGCGCCGCGCTGGGAGCAAACCCTGGACGCGATCAACCTCGCCGCCGGACCGATGCTTGGGCGCGAATACGCAGCCCGCTACCTGCCGGCTGGCACCAAGCAACAAGCCAACCAGATCGCCGACCAGGTGCGCGATGCGATGGTCAAGAGCCTGGATAACAGCACCTGGCTGGGCGATGCGGCCAAAGCCGAAGCGCGATCCAAGCTGCGCAAGCTGCGGATCGAGGTCGGCACCCCGCGCCGTGACATGGACTACACCGTGCAACCGATGGGACGCGGCAGTTTTGGCGGCAACATGCTGATCGCCGCGACTTGGCGGCATCGCCAGGAAATGAAGCGGATCGGTCGCGGCAACGCCGACCGTCGCTGGGACGTGCTACCGCAACAGCCTGCGCTGGCCTACGACCTGGCCCAGAACCGGCTGATCGTCACCGCCGCCATGCTGCAGGCGCCAGTGCTGGACGCAAGCATGCCGCTGGCGGCCCAGTACGGGGCCTACGGCGCACTGGTCGGACATGAACTCAGCCACGCGATTGATACGCGTGGACGCATGATTGATGCCAGCGGCACCATGCGCGACTGGTGGGGCGGCGCCGAGGCCTCGGCCTGGGACGCCACCGCGCAACGCATCGTCGGGCTGTACGACAGCTTCCCCTATCCGCACCTCAACGGGGTCAAGGTCAATGGCCGGCTGACTCGCGACGAGAACGTGGCGGATCTCGCCGGCCTGGAACTGGCGCGCGCGGCCATGGTGGCCGCGCTGCCTGCCGGCGGCATCGAGGCGGATAAAGCGTTCTATCGCGGCTGGGCGCAGGTCTGGGCACAGCAGGTGGCGCCGGAGGAAGCGCAGCGCCGCACCCTGCAGGATGTGCGTGCACCCGGGCAATGGCGTGCGAACGGCCCGATCATGCAGCAGGCCGCGTTCGGCAATGCCTATGGGTGCAAGGTTGGTACCCCCATGCAGCCGGTGCCGGAACAGCGCATCAGCGTGTTTCACTAAGTTGAATTGGCGCCGGGCCGGAGCCCGCCGCGCATTTTCTGTTGACTGCTCTACGGGCTACTGCACGATCCGGGGTCGCGGCCGGGATGGCGGTTTGCGCCCGAACGGGGGCTGCCCGCGCCAATGGCGGATCAACAGCCAGCCGAACAGCATGCCGCCCAGATGGGCGAAATGGGCCACGCCCGGCTGCAGCCCGGTCACCCCGACGCTTAGTTCAAACAGGCCATAGACGATCACCAGGGTGCGCGCCTTCATCGGGATCGGCGGGAACAGCAGCATCACCCGCTGGTTCGGGAACAGCATGCCGTACGCCAGCAACAGGCCGAACACGCCGCCCGATGCACCGATGGTGGGATACGGCTGAGCGCCCTGGGCCACCGCCCATGACCCCACCCCGAGCTGGCACAGTCCTGCGCCAACCACGCAGACCAGGAAATAGGTGAGGTAACGGCGGTCGCCCCACGTGTGTTCCAGTGGCGCGCCGAACATGACTAGCGCCAGCATGTTGAAGGCCAGGTGCATGAAGTTGCCATGCAGGAACCCGTAGCTGAGCAGCTGCCAGGGCATGAACGACGGCGCCGCGCCTGACGGATCGTAAATCCCGGTGCCGAGCGGCCACAGCATGAGACTGACCAGGCTGACATCACCCAGCAGTTTCTGCAGGCCGAAGCCGACGATATTCGCGATCAGCAGGAACTTGGTGATGCGTGGAAGATTGAACGGCATCTGTGTGCAGGCATCAGGTTTCGTTGCACTGCATCATACGCAGTGCAATGGCGCGCAGCATCAGACTGGCCGCCAGATCACGGCATCCAGGGTGTCGTCATCGCGCGCCATCTGCACCCGGCCGTGGCGGGCTTCCACGCCTTCGGCGCGAAGGCGCTGGGCCTGTTCAAGAAACCTGGGGGAACCCGCCGGGAACGCGATGCGACCGTCCGAGCGCAGGATGCGATGCCAGGGCAGGCCGGTGCCACTGTGTTCGGCCAGCAGGCGAGCCACCAGCCGCGCCCGACCGGGCAGGCCGGCGCGTCGCGCAATCACCCCGTAACCCGCCACCTGGCCACGCGGAACCGCGCGTATAGCGGCAAGGATACGCTCGGCGGCTGACGACTCTTTCATCCGGGTTAGCATAGCGGCAACCCGACCCTGCCCCGGCCTCGACACGCATGCAGACTTTCGAAGACATCCGCAGCCACCTGGTCGCCTCTGGCTACAAGCTGACCCTGCAGGATCCGTTCGTGCTGTGCGTGGAACTGTCGCTGGCGCAGGGCAGTCGCCGCCAGGCCCTTTTCCTGTCGGAAATGCAGGACGACGATGGCCGCAACTACCTGCGCGTGAGCACGCCGATCGCGCCGACCACCGGCCTGGACACACGTCGCGCAATGGCGTTCAACTGGGGAAGCCGGGTCGGCTACCTGGCCATTGGCGAACTTGATGGCGTGCCCTACCTGCAGTTGTGCGAGAACCGTCCTTTCGACTGTGTGGACGCCGCCGAGATCGACCGCCTGGTACTGGAAATCGGCGGCACCGGCGACGAGATGGAACGACGGATGTCGGCAGGCGGGGATCTGCTCTAGGGCGATCTCGGGGTCCAGTCCGACGCGTCAGGACCAACCCAGCGCTACCACCAGCTTGAACAGCAGGTAGGCCACGCCGCCTGCGGCCGGTATGGTCAGTATCCACGCCCACACGATGCGCTCAATCACGCCGATCTTCAGCGCGCGCGGATTCTTGGCGAACCCTACGCCCATGATCGCCGTCGAGATGCTATGGGTGGTCGACACCGGCATGCCGAAGTGCGCCGCAACCACCAAAATCGTCGCCGAGGCGGTTTCCGCGGCCAGTCCGTCGATGGGCTGCAGTTTCACCAACTTGTGGCCCAACGTCTTGATGATCCGCCAGCCGCCGGATGCGGTGCCTGCGGCCATGACCAACGCACAGGTCGCGATGATCCAGCTGTCGATCCCGTCCTGGCCACCGTCCGGATGCAGGAAACCCAGCCAGGCGGGCAGGGCGTCCAGCGCGCCCGCGGACTGCGCGCTGAAAACGGCCAGGGCAATGATGCCCATGGTCTTCTGCGCGTCCTGGCGACCGTGCGCGAAACCCATGTAGGCCGCGGACACGATCTGCGCCTTGCCAAAAAAGGCATTGACCCAGCGCGGACGTGCCAAGCGTGCCAGCGGTCCGCCGGCGCGCATCATCGCCGAGATCAGCAGGTACAACAGGGAGATGAGCAGTATCCCCAGCGTGAAGCCGGCGATGGGCGAGCTCACCATTGGCACCACGACTTTCCAGAGCAGACCCTTGTTGGTACTCCAGTCGCCGCCACCCGACCTGGACCAGATCAACGCCGCCCAGTTGTTGTGGGCTGCGGCAATCGCAGCGCCGCAGAGTCCCCCGATCAATGCGTGCGACGACGATGACGGCAAGCCGCGCCACCAGGTGATCAGGTTCCAGACGATGGCGCCACTGAGCGCGCACAGGATCACCTGCGAGGACATGTTGACCACATCGGTATCGACCAGGCCGCTGGCAATGGTCTTGGCCACCGCAGTCCCCATGAACGCGCCGATCAGGTTCATGCCCGCCGCCAGGATCACCGCCTGGCCCGGCGACAGCACCTTGGTCGCCACCACCGTTGCGATGGAGTTGGCGGTGTCATGGAAGCCGTTGATGAACTCGAACACGAGCGCGGTGAAGATCACCAGCAGCAGCAGGGTCAGCATCTCGCTCTCCGCCAGCCGTCAGCTGTTCTTCAACACGATTTCATAGGAAACCACGCCAGCCTCACGGCAGCGGTCGATCGCTTTTTCCAGGATTTCGAAAAATTCCTTGAGCAGGAACATTTCCGCCGCATCAAGCTCGCCGGAGTAGATGTCGCGATGCAGTTCGAGAAACAGCCGGTCGGCCTCGATCTCGATCACCCGCAGGCGATCGTTCAGCGCCTTCATCGGCTCCAGCCGCAAGCCCTTCAGCTCCGCCACCATTTCCACCACGACGCGCGCGGCCTGTTCCAGCATCGCCGCGCGCGGCGCGAAGTCGATGCCTGCCAGCCGATGCCTGGCCAACTCGTAGCGATCGGCGAAACGCTCTACTTGCTTGGGAATCTTGTACAGCGCCGAACTCAAGGCCTCGATGTCCTCGCGCTCGAACGGGGTGATGAAGCTGTCCACCAGCGCCTGGCTGATCTTGTCGGAGGCGACGCGCTCGCGTTGGCGCGCATGCTTGAACGGCTCCAGCGTCGGCGCCCGGCCAGGCTCCCGGAGCATGGCGTGCAGGGCCTTGGTGCTGTCGTACGCGGCGTCCGCCGCCTCGTTGAACAGGGCATAGAACTGCTTGCCGTGGCCGAAGATGGTCTGCAATGAAAACATTTGCGGCGTCCGGTCATGAGGCGACAGGACCGAATTATGACCGTTCGATGACGCGAATGCGCGATCCCATCGCGGGGTGCCTGATATGATGCCCCGCGCCGCAACGCATCCCATGGACGAACCCTCAAGTACATCGCCACGCCCGTTCCCTGCCCCGCTTGGGGTAGCAGCGCCGCGAGCCTGCCGCCGAACGGATGCGATCGCATGACAGAACTGCTGATCGTCGCCGTGCTGGTGTTGTTCAATGCTTTCTTCGCGTTGTCGGAGATGGCGGTGATGACATCACGCAAGTCGCGCTTGAAACACATGGCCGACGACCCGAATCGCCCCAATCGCGGCGCGCGCAAGGCCCTTGCCCTGGCCGAGCACCCGGACAAGCTGCTGTCGACGGTGCAGATCGGCATTACCCTGATCGGAGTCTGCACCGGCGTGTTCGGCGGTGATGCCATCGGTCTGCAGATCGCCGACTGGTTGCGCGGTTCATGGCCCGACGCAGCCGAATATGCGCGCGCGATCGGGATCGGCTCCGCGGTGGCGCTGATCACTGCCGGTTCGGTCATCTTCGGAGAACTGATACCGAAGCGGCTGGCCTTGACCAATCCCGAGACCATCGCCAGCAAGGTCGCCGCTCCCCTGCACGCCCTGTCGATCGCCGCCACGCCTGTGGTGTTCGTGCTCGGCGCGATCAATCGCAGCGTGTTGCGCCTGCTCGGTATAAGCAATGACAATCGAAACAACATCACCCAGGAAGAGATCCACCTGCTTGTCAGCGAAGGCCACGAACAGGGCGTGATCGACATCGACGAGCGCAACATGATGACTCGGGTCATGCGCCTGGGCGAGGAAACCGCCGCTGGCCTGATGACGCCGCGCACGCGCATCGTCTGGCTGAATGTGGACGATAGCTTCGAAGAAAATCTGGCGAGCATGCGCGAGACCCCGTTCTCGCGCTATCCGGTCTATCGCGGCAATGACAGCGAGGTGCTCGGCATCCTTGAGGTCAAGCACCTGCTCGACCAGCTTGAACTGCGCCAGCCCGACCTGTTCCGCCACCTGCGCGAGCCGCTGTTCGTCTCCGAATCCACGCACGCGCTGAAACTGCTGGAGATCCTGCGCGAAGAGCAGCAGTCGCTGGCGATGGTGGTGGACGAATACGGCGACATCCAGGGCCTGGTCACCATCAGCGACGTGATGGGCTCGGTGCTGGGACGCCTGCTGGCCGGCGAAGGCGCCGATGCCGATCCGCTGGTGGTGACGCGCGAGGACGGCTCGCTGCTGGTCGACGGTAGCCTGCGCATCGGCGAATTCCGCGAGCTGACCGGCGAGCGCCTGGCCAATGCCGAAGAACACGACTACTACACCGCCGCCGGCATGGTGATCGCGCATTTCGGGCGCATCCCGCACGTGGGGGAATATTTTGCGCTGGGCGCGTGGCGGGTCGAGGTGGTGGACCTGGACGGCCCGCGCGTCGACAAGTTGCTGCTGCAACGCATGCCCGAACCCGCGATCGACGATGACGATGGCTGACCCCGGGGCGCCGCAGCCGACCAGACGACGTGAGGCCGGGACTCGTGCGCTGCTGGACGACCTGCTGGACGGCGACGATCAGCAAACCCTGGATTTCAAGACCCTGATGAGCGGCCTGGGCCGGCGCGCATTCGGCATGCTGTTGCTGATGGCGGTACTGCCCGCCTTCATACCGATTCCGATCGGCGGCATCCTGAGCGGCCCGCTGGTGGTGCTGATCGCAGCGCAATTGCTGCTTGGCCAGCGGCGGCCCTGGCTGCCCGGCTTCATCGCCAGCCGCGGTCCCAAACGGCGGACCGTGGCGCGCTTCGAGCGGATCGTCGCGCCGTGGCTGTTGCGGCTGGAGCACATCGTGCGCGCGCGGCTGGCCGGGGTACTCGACCATCGCCTGGCCAGCATAGTCACCGGCCTGCTGTTGCTGTTGCTGGGCGTACTGCTGTCCTTGCCGATCCCCTTCACCAACTACCTGTTGGGTGCGCTGATCCTGCTGTTTGCACTGGCCTTGCTGGAACGCGATGGCGCGCTGATGCTGGTCGCCTGGGGCGTCGGCATCGCCACCGTTGCCACCACCGGCGCGCTGTCCGGTGGCCTGATTGCGGCCATGCAGCCGCTGCTGGATCGATTCTCCTAGGCGTTCAGCCGCTCAGCCGCTTAGCCGATCAACCGGGCGAACTCGATGGCCGAGACCGGATGACCGAGCCAGAAACCCTGCACGAGGTCGCAATCACGCTCGCGCAAGAGGTCGAACTGACCCTGCTTTTCCACCCCTTCGGCGACCACGGTAATCCCCATCGAGTGGGCCATGGCCACGATCGCGGAGGTCAGCGCCAGGTCGTCCGGGTCGCGCAGCAGGTCAGTGATGAAGCTGCGGTCGATCTTCAGCCCGTCGACCTGCACACGGCGCAGGTGGCTGAGGCTGGAATAGCCGGTGCCGAAATCATCCAGCCAGACCCTCACCCCCGCCTGGCGCAGGGTTGCCAACAGCACGCTCGCGTTGATCTCGTCGCTGATCACTGCGGTCTCGGTCAATTCCAGATGCAGGCGCGCCGGCGACAGTTCGCTCTCGTCCAAGGCAGAGAGGACCTGCTGGACCAGGTCGCCGCTGCGCAACTGACGCGCTGATACATTCACCGACACGAACGGCGGTTCGCCGGCGCCTTCCGGCGTCTGCCATTGCGCGGCTTCGCGGCAGGCTGCACGCAGCACTTCCGGGCCGATCGCTTCGATCAGGCCGCTCTGTTCGGCAACATCGATAAACACCGCCGGCGCGATCGCGCCATCCTGCGGATGGCTCCATCGCAGCAGCGCCTCGGCGCCGACCAGGACCCGATCGCGGGTGCGGAAAATCGGCTGATAGGCCAGGCTCAGTTCGCCGCGCGCCCACGCGCCGCGCAGGTCATGCTCCATGCGCACGCGACGCTCGACCGCCTGGTCCATGGTCCTGCTGTAGAAGCGATGGCAATTCTTGCCGGCGACTTTGGCCTGGTACATGGCGATGTCGCCGTTCTTCATCAGTGTCGACGCGCTGTCGGCATCATCGGGGAACAGGGCCACGCCGATCGACGCGCTCAGGAAGACCTGTCGACCGTGCAGCATCAGCGGCTGGCCAAGTTCCTCGACCAATTCACCCGCCAGGCGCGTCGCCAGCGTGCGCACCTCGCCACCCGGTTGGCCCTCGCTGACCTGCAGCAGGGTCACGAATTCGTCGCCCCCAAAGCGGGCAACCATCGCGTCCACGCCGGGGATCGCCTTGACCACGCGGTCGATGCGGCCAGCGACCTGCAGGAGCACCTCGTCGCCGGCCTCGTGGCCCAATGTGTCGTTGATCCGCTTGAAGTCGTCGATATCCGCGAACAGCAGCGCCAGCTGCCGACCTGCGCCCTGCAGCGCGCGCAGGCGCTGTTCCAGCGTCTCGCGAAAGGCCAGCCGGTTTGAAAGACCGGTCAGCGCGTCGCTGTAGGCAACGTGGCGGATGTCGCGGTCATGGCGAGCTACGCTCTCGCGCATTCTGCCGAACGTGCGGATCAGGTCGCCCAGCTCATCGCCACGCACACTGTCCGGCACCGGCAGCGAGAAATTGCCGGCCTCGATCTCGCGGGCGGCATCCCCAAGGGCGCGGATCGGTTGCACCAGCGTGCGCTGCACCAGCGCAGCGGCAACCAGGCTGACCAGGCCCAACGCCGCGCACAGCAGCAACAGCCAGGCCAGGTTGCGGCGACCGACTTCGTCAATGCGCCCGCGCAGGGCGCCCATTGCCTGGTCTTCGGCGAGCGCCATGCCTGCCAGCGAGTAGCCGATGCGCACGCCACCCAGGCGCTCCTCGCCGATCAGGATGGGTCGCGACACATCCAGCACCTGCCCAGCGGCGCGGGTGTGCGGTCCCCGCGCCGCAATCACCTCGGTCGCGAGCACGTCGCCCATCGGCTGGCCGTAGGCGGCGATGTCGCCCGAGCCATCGTGCAGGATGCGGCCGTGGGCGTCGTAGACCAGCACATAGTCGACATCGGATTCGCGCAGCGCGGCCCGCGCCAGCGCGCCGATCGCGTCCAGGTCGAAGTAATAGAGCGGATTGGTCAATGCATCCGCCAGCTGGCGGACCTGGGCCTCGCCATCGACCCGTACCTGCTCGGAAACCAGCTCGTGCATGGCCGTGCGGGTGACATCGCTGACCTCGTGCTGGGTGGCCTGCTGGCGGTTCCACAACAACACAATCACCAACACCACGATCGCCAGCAGCAGCAAAATGCCGGCAAAGAACTTCGACTGCAGGCCAACGTGCAGGGGGCGCAGCAGGCCACGGCTCACGCCGCGATGCACACCTCGCAGATGCCGTTTCATTCGATTTCCGCGCGCACGCGCGCAACACCGATACCGAGCTGGTCAAGTGCGCGCCGATCCACGTCGCCGATCTCGACGAACCGGGACGTACCGACGAAACGGCGCAGCGCTTCGCCGGCGTCAGGGTCGCTTGAAGCCTCGACCAGCACGTCGTGCAACCTGGCCTGTACAGCCGCGTCCAGTCCGCGCCGGGTCAGTACGAGCGCGCGTGGCACTTCCCGGCTCTCGCCGATGATCCGGAAATCGGCGAGGAACGCGACCGGCATCCGCTGCGGATCGACCCAGTCCAGGTTGCTGAGCACGCCGGCATCCACAAGACGCTTGTGGACCCAAGTGGTGATGTTGAGCTCGGTGCGCGCGAACAGGTAGCCCACGGCATCCGCCGAAGGGCGATCCATCGGCGACAGCAACAATTCCATGGTCTGTCCGGCATCCAGCAACATGCTGGCCGGCAGGTAGTAGGCGCTGGTCGAATAGGGATTCTGGAACGCCACGCTTCGGCCGGCCAGATCCTTGAGTGATTGCACCGGACTGTCGCGGCGGACAAAGAACACGCTGCGGTAGAGACTGGCGCCATCGCGCTCGGTGATCAGCAGGGAATGCGCGTTGGCGCGGCGTTCCAGCAGCACCGCGTTGCCCGAGGTCTCGGTGACCCA
>JBBSTP010000022.1:0-17958 GCA_038235795.1 Lysobacterales bacterium
CGCTGCGGCGCCGGGTCGGTCATTCTTGCGCGGTTGCCCTCCGTCCAACCGGGAAACCCGATGACCTCGACCAATGTCCCCAATGCCGTGGAGCCGTCCGGCCCATCGGTGGATTTACCCGTGAACGGCAACCCGCCGGACTACCCACAACTGATGGGGCATCCGCGCCCGTTGTGGATGCTGTTCATGGCGGAGTTCTGGGAGCGCTTTGCGTTCTACGGCATCCGCTGGGCGATGGTGCTGTACATCGTGGCCCAGTTCCACGGCGGCGATGCTACCGGCGAGAAGCCCGCCAGCGAGCTTTACGGCGCGTATCTGGCGCTGGTGTATGCCGGTGCGATCTTCGGCGGCTTCATCGCCGACAAGCTGATCGGCTACCAGCGATCCATCCTGCTGGGCGCGGTAATCATGTCCGCCGGCCTGTTCCTGCTGGCGATGCCGTCGGAGTCGATGTTCAAGCTGGGCCTGGCCACGGTCATTGTCGGCAACGGCCTGTTCAAGCCAATCATCTCCACCCTGGTCGGCAAGATCTACGCGCAAAATGACGACCGCCGCGACTCCGGCTTCACCATTTTCTACATGGGCATCAACATGGGCGCGCTGCTGGCCCCACTGGTCACCCAGTACCTGGCCAAGAAGATCTTCGGGATAGACGGCATGCCCGCCTACAAGGTGGTGTTCATCGCCGCCGGCGTCGGAATGCTCATCAGCCTGGTGTGGTTCTGGTTCGGCCGCCGCCAGCTCCAGGGTGTCGGCATGCCGGCGCCTCACCAGGAAGGCCTGCGCAATGTTTCACTGGTGCTGCTGGGCGGGATGCTGATCGGCGTGCCGGTGTTCTACGCACTGTTGACCATCGATGCGACCGTCCTCCAGTACGTGCTAATGGCCTTGTTCGTGGTCCCGGCGGTGATGCTGTTCCGTGAGGGCGTCCGCGAGGGCAAAGTGCCGCGCGACAAAGTGCTGGCGATGCTCACCATCTTCGTGTTCAACGTGCTGTTCTGGATGTTCTTCGAGCAGGCCGGCAGCTCGTTTAACTTCCTGGCCGACAAGATCGTCAACCGTGACATCGGCATGACTGGCCTTTTCAATGCGCTGGCCGGCACCAATAACTTCCCGGTGTCCTGGTTCCAGTCGGTGAACTCGGTGGCGATCATCGCGTTGGCGCCGATCCTGGCCTGGCTGTGGATACGAATGGGCAAGAACAACCCGACCATCCCGCGCAAGTTCGGCCTGGGCCTGATCTTCAACGGGCTGGCCTTCCTGCTGCTGATGGTCGCGCTGTCCAGCATGGTCGACGGCGACGGCAAGATTCCTTTCTGGACCCTGTTCATGGTGTACGTCATCCAATCGGTGGGTGAGCTGTGCCTGTCGCCGATTGGCCTGTCGATGACCACCAAGCTGGCCCCGGCCAGGCTGACCGGCTTCGCCATGGGTGCCTGGTTCCTGTCCATTGCCATCGGCAACAACCTGGCGGGAATCTTCGCTGGCAAAGTCAGCGGCGAGGGTGGCATGACGGTCGAATCGGCGCAGGCCGGCTACACCTTCGGCTTCTACGCGCTGGTAGGCGCGGGCGTGGTGCTGTTCCTGATCGCGCCGCTGATCCAGCGCTGGATGCACGGGGTGAAGTAAGCCTCCCGATTGCAATAGAAAACGGCGGCCAAGGCCGCCGTTTTCTTGAGCGAAACCGCGGCTCAGGACAGCAGGTGGCGAAGGCCCGGCAGGTATTTTTCCAGCGAGCCGGTATTGACTACGACCACCCGTTCGCCCCGTCGCAACAAGCCGCGATCAAGCAGCTGCGGCAGCGCCGCCAGGCAGGCGGCGCCTTCCGGCGCGGTCCACCAGCGCTGGTCGCGCCAGACGCGTGACAGCTCGTGGGCGATGTCGGCCTCGTCAACTGCGATCGCGGCGCCGCCACTGGCGCGGATGATCTCCAGCACGCGGAAATGGCCGACGCCACCGGGGACGTTGAGGCCGACCGCCAACGTTTCGCCGGCTTCCTGAGCGGTGGTATCGCTGGCGCCGGCATCGAAGGCGCGCACCAGCGGCGCGGTGACCGCACTTTGCACGCACAGCATCCTGGGTCGCCGCGCGTCGATCAGGCCCAGCGCTGCAAGCTCATCGAACGCCTTCCACATGCCGAGCACGCCAGTGCCGCCGCCGGTGGGATAGATGATCGCGTCAGGCAACGACCAGCGGGTTTCGCCCCAAGCCGGTTCTGCGAGCTCCAGGCCGAGGGTCTTCTTGCCATCAATCCGCCAGCCGGGTTCCTGGAACGTCGCCACGTTGAACCAGCCATCGTTGAGGTAGCGCTCGCGCAATAGGGCGCCGGCTTCGCGGATCGTGCCTTGCACCAATTCCAGGATGACGCGACCGGGATGGATCCTGGCCATCGCCGCGACCTGGCCGAGGATCGGCATCGGGGTGTCGTCCGGCATCGCCACCACCACGTCGAGGTCGCCGGCCAGCGCATAGCGCACCAGCGAGTCGCCGGCATTGCCCTGGGTCGGCACCGCGAGCTTGCGCAGACCGTGCCTGCGGGCCATCGCCGCAACCATGGCCATGCCGCGATCCTTGAAGCTCTGGGTGGGGTTGGCGCCGAAGCCCGGGTGCGCGCGGCCTTCGTCCTTGAACTGCAGGCGCAGTCCCGCGGCCTGTGCGACTGGATGCGCCGGATACTCGAGCAGCGGCGTGTGGCCTTCGCCCAGTGGCACGATGTGGCGGGCGTCTTCCGGATCATTGATGTCCAATGCCAGCAGACCGCCGAAGCGCCACATGTCCTTGCGCTGAGGGTTGTACCAGCGGGCATCGGGCTGCTCGTGCGCCAGCCGTTCCAGGTCGATCAACATCTCGACCGGGCGGCCATCGGCCGGGTCCAGGTTCATCGGTACATCGGCTGGGTACTCGATCCCGGACGCGATGCCGCGCAGGCAACGGACGTAGCTCATCGGGTCGCACTCATGGATACATCCTCATCGACCAGTGATATGGGGGCGTTCTCATCGGGGATCTCCAAGCTTGTGCAGCAATCGGTCGAGTTCGGCGCGCTCGCCCGTGTCCAGCGGCGCCAGCAGTTCGCGTTCGTACGATAGCGCCAGCGGCGCGACTTCGTCATACACGTCGTAGCCGGCATCGCTGAGTTCTAGCACCGAGCGCCGCCGGTCGTCGTCGTGGGGTTTACGATCCAGCAACCCGCGCTGCAACAGGCGCGCCACCGCGCGGCTGACCGCGACCTTGTCCATCGCGGTGCGCTCGGCCACGCCATTGGCAGACAGGCCCGGATAGCGGCCGAGCACCGCGATCACCCGCCATTCGGTCACGCCGATGCCGAACCGCTTGGCATAAAGGTCTGCAATCGTCTGGCTGATCCGGTTGGACAGCACGCTGAGCCGATACGGCAGGAAATGCTCGAGGTCGAGCTGTGCATGCTGCTCGCTGGATGAATTCTGGCTGGCCATCTGCTGCACCGCGGCTTGAAACAGTTGCAACTGAAACTATAGAATCGATGGCTTCCGCGCAAGTCGCTGCGACGCATCCAAAGGAACCGCCATGAGCACGCAACCGAACCTCGGCATGCAGGTCACCACGTTCGAAAACCCGATGGGGATCGATGGGTTCGAGTTCGTCGAGTTCGCGGCGCCAGCAGGACAGGCGGGCCAGATGAAGGACTACTTCCGCAACATGGGCTTCAGCGCGGTGCTGCGGCACACATCGCGTCCGATCACCGTGTATCGCCAGGGCGGCGTCAACTTCCTGCTCAACGAGGACCCGAATTCGTTCGCGGCGGATTTTGCCGCGGCCCACGGGCCCAGCGCCTGCGGCTTCGCTATGCGCTTTCGAAAGCCGGCCGACGAGGTCTGCGCCACGGTCATCGGCAACGGCGGCGAAGCGATCGACCAGAAACCTGAAACGAAAGCCGTCGACGCGCCGGTGGTCAAGGGCATCGGCGACTGCATGCTGTACCTGGTCGACAAGTACGGCGACAACGGTTCGATGTACGCCGACTACCTGCCGATCGAAGGCGCCGAACAGCATCCGGTCGGTTTCGGCCTGACCTTCATCGACCACCTGACCCACAACCTGTACTTCGGCAACATGCAGAAGTGGTCGGATTACTACGAGAAGCTGTTCAACTTCCGCGAAATCCGCTACTTCGACATCAAGGGCGCCAAGACCGGCCTGGTGTCAAAGGCGATGACCGCGCCGGATGGCGTGGTGCGCATTCCGCTTAACGAGTCCAATGACCCGAAGTCTCAGATCAACGAGTACCTGGATGCGTACAAGGGCGAGGGGATCCAGCACATCGCCTGTTTCACCGACGACATCTATGCCTCGATCGAGGCGATGCGCGAACAGGGCGTGCAGTTCCTCGACACGCCGGACACCTATTTCGACGTGATCGACCAGCGCGTACCCGACCATGGCGAGGACATCGAGCGCCTGCGTGCCAACCAGATCCTGATCGATGCCGATGCCGAGACCAAGCAGCACAAACTGCTGCAGATCTTCACCACGAATGCGTTTGGTCCGATCTTCTTCGAGATCATCCAGCGCAAGGGCAACGAAGGCTTCGGCGAAGGTAATTTCCAGGCGTTATTCGAGAGCATCGAGCGCGACCAGATCAAGCGCGGCGTCCTCTAAGGCGCTCGCCATGGCCATCTCAAGCAACGGCTATCAGTCCGGCTTCGGCAACGAGTTCGCGACGCAGGCGCTCCCCGGCACCTTGCCGGAAGGGCGAAATTCGCCGCAGCAGGTGGCGCATGGCCTGTACGCCGAACAACTCAGCGGCACTGCGTTCACCGCGCCGCGCCATGAGAACCGCCGCAGCTGGCTGTACCGCATTCGCCCGGCGGCGATGCACAGGCCGTTCGAGCCGTTCGAACAGGCCGCGTTCCACAACGATTTCGACACCGGCCCGGTGACCCCGGACCAGTTGCGCTGGAATCCGTTGCCGATGCCCGAACTACCGACCGATTTCATCGATGGCCTGGTGACCATGGCCGGCAACGGCTCGCCCGCCGCGCAGTGCGGCATCGGTGTGCACATGTACGCGGCAAATGCGTCGATGCAGGGGCGCTGGTTCTACGACGCCGACGGCGAACTGCTGATCGTGCCGCAGCAGGGGCGGCTGCACATCGAAACCGAACTCGGCGTGCTCGACATCGAACCACAGGAGATCGCGGTGATCCCGCGCGGCATCCGTTTCCGCGTCGAGCTGCCAGATGGAGCCGCGCGCGGTTACGTCTGCGAGAACTTCGGCGCGTTCCTGCGCCTGCCGGACCTGGGCCCGATCGGCAGCAACGGGCTCGCCAATCCGCGTGATTTCCTGACCCCGAATGCCGCCTTCGAGGACCTCGACGGAGCGTTCGAACTAATCGCCAAGTTCCAGGGCCACCTGTGGCGCGCCGACATCGGTCATTCGCCGATTGACGTGGTCGGCTGGCATGGCAACCACGTGCCGTACAAATACGACCTGCGCACCTTCAATGCGATCGGCTCGATCAGCTTCGATCATCCGGATCCGTCGATTTTCCTGGTGCTGACCTCGCCGACCGACAGCGCCGGCGTCGGCAACATGGACTTCGTGATCTTCCCGCCGCGGGTGCTGGTGGCGCAGGACACGTTCCGGCCGCCATGGTTCCACCGCAACATCGCCAGCGAGTTCATGGGCCTGATCCACGGCGCGTACGACGCCAAGGCCGAAGGCTTCGCGCCGGGCGGCTGCTCGCTGCACAACTGCATGACCGGGCACGGGCCGGATGCCGCGACCTTCGAGAATGCGAGCAGTGCGGACACCTCCAAGCCCGATTACGTGCGCGACACCATGGCCTTCATGTTCGAGGCTCGCCACGTGATCCGGCCAACGCAACAGGCACTGGATGCCCCGCATCGCCAGCGCGACTACCAAGCCTGCTGGGCGGGCCTGCGCAAGCACTTCGACGGCACGCGCTGAAACAATTGGCCGTGGCGTTCGCATCGCGCTAACGGGGCCGGCAACAACGTGGCGCGTATTTCCTCGACGCGTATTTCCTTGAACGGAGTGCTTACCGATGCGCCAGACCCTGTTGCCATTCGCCTTGTCCGCTGCCCTGTCCACGCTTGTGCTTGCCGCCTGCAGCCCCGACCGCGGGAACGCAACTGAAACGGACGCAGCTGCGTCACCGATCGCCTCCACCACGCCTGCCGACGCCATGCCGCCGTCGTTGCCCGAACCTGGTGAAGCCAGCGACACCCCGGTGTTAAATGCAGCCGGAGGAAGCGATGCGATGGCACGTTTCGATGGCTACGGAGACATGAGACTCGGGATCGCCGCAGATACGATGGAAGCGTCGTGGGGCGGCGAGCTCAACCGGCTCGGGGGCCCGGAAGAGACCTGCTATTTCTTGACCCCGAAGTGGGTCAAGGTGCCGGCGGATTTCGCCTTCATGATCGAGGACGGCAAATTCGTGCGTTACGGCACCGAGAGTGCGAAGTTCGTTGCGCCCGGGGGCGGCAAAGTCGGGATGGTCGCGGCCGACCTCCAGTCGCTGTATGCGGGTCGGATCGAGGACCAGCCGCACAAGTACACCAGCGGCAAGTACCTGCGAATCAAGGACGCGACGACCGGCAATGCATTGCTGTTCGAGACCAATGCCTCGGGCAAGGTCACCGAATGGCGGGTCGGCACGCCGCCGCAGGTGGACTATGTCGAAGGTTGTTCCTGAGGCGATTTTCCATCTGGCCTGACGACGCGCGGGATGCGCTGGATATACTTTCGCGATGGCCAATGACGAACCGATCCTCGCACGCGCGGCGCACGCGCTAAGCGACTTTTTCCGGCTCGAAGCTGCTGGTGGCATCCTGCTGATCGCGGCCGCGGTGTTGGCTCTGGTGTGCGCCAATTCGCCGCTCGAAGAGTTCTACGACGGCTTCCGCGAGCTGCCGGTGGCGGTGCGGATCGGCGATCTCGAGATTGCAAAGCCCTTCCTGCTGTGGATCAACGACGGCTTGATGGCGGTGTTCTTCCTGTTGGTGGCACTGGAGATCAAGCGCGAGGCACTGAGCGGCCAACTGTCCAGCCGCGAGCAGTTGATCATGCCGCTGCTGTGCGCGGTCGCGGGTGTGGCGGTGCCGGCGGCGCTGTTCTGGTCGATCAACGGTGGTGATGCGACCGCGATGCAGGGCTGGGCGGTGCCAGCCGCCACCGACATCGCCTTCGCACTGGGCATCCTGTCGCTGCTCGGATCGCGGGTGCCGGTCGGGATGAAGCTGCTGTTGTCGACCATTGCAGTCGTCGATGACCTCGCCGCGATCATCATCATCGCCCTGTTCTATACCAGCGACCTGTCGATGACCGCGCTGGGCTGGGCGACTGCCGCAATCGCCGGCATGTTCCTGCTCAACCGGCGCAAGGTCACCGCGTTGACGCCGTACCTGCTGCTGGGCACCGTGGTCTGGGTGTGCGTGCTGAAATCCGGCGTGCACGCGACTCTGGCCGGCGTCATCACCGGGTTGATGATTCCGCATTACGACCGCAGCGACGAGATCGATGATGCGGTTGAACACACGCCACTGGTGACGCTGGAGCACGCGCTGCACCCCTGGGTCGCATACCTGATCCTGCCGGTGTTCGCCTTCGCCAATGCTGGCCTCGCGATTGGTGAGTTCGTGCCGCGCGATGTCTTGCAGCCGGTGCCATTGGGCATCCTGCTGGGTCTGTTGCTGGGCAAGCCGCTGGGCGTGGTGGGCGCAGCACTGCTGGCGAAGTCCACCGGTCTTGCCCACTATCCGGAAGGGATGGATTTCCGCTCGATGGTGGGGCTGGGCCTGCTGTGCGGGATCGGTTTCACCATGAGCCTGTTCATCGCATCGCTTGCCTATTCCGACGATGGCGACCTGTTCCAGTTCGCGGTGCTGGGCGTCCTGTGCGCCTCGGTGGCGGCGGCATTGGCTGGCTATCTGTGGCTGCGCCTGACCCTGCCCAAAGAGGCCAGCGTGGGCACGGGGTAAACTGGGGCTTAGTCGACAACCGGATCCTTGATGTCCAAGACCCTTCGTTGGTCGCACCTGCCGGCCTGCCTGCTGTGCCTTTTCGTTTCGCTGCCTGCACTGGCGGCGGAGCCTGCCGCCCTCGACCTGACCACGCATTGGGCGGGTTATTCGGCAATCGTGATCTTCGCGCTGGCCTATGTGTTCGTGATTGCCGAGGAGTTCACCCACTTGCGCAAGTCGCAGCCGGTGATGCTGGCTGCAGGCGTGATCTGGGCGCTGCTGGCGGTCGCAGCGGCGGGCCTGGGCCAGGCGGACAGCATCCATCATGCGATCGGGGCCTACCTGCTGGAGTTCGCCGAACTGCTGCTGTTCCTGCTGGCGGCAATGACTTACGTCAACGCGATGAGCGAGCGCAATCTGTTCGAAGCACTGCGCCTGCGCCTCCTGCGGCGTGGCCTGGGCTACCGCAAGCTGTTCTGGGCGACCGGCGCATTGGCGTTTTGCCTGTCGCCAATGATTGACAACCTGACCACCGCGCTGGTGATGTGCGCCGTGGTGCTGGCGGTCGGTCGCGACAGTCCGAAGTTCGTCTCGCTGGCCTGCATCAACATCGTGGTTGCCGCCAATGCCGGTGGTGCATTCAGCCCATTCGGCGACATCACCACGCTGATGGTCTGGCAGCGCGGCATTATTGATTTTTGGGGGTTCTTCCACCTGTTCCTGCCATCGTTGGTGAACTGGCTGGTGCCGGCATCGATCATGCATTTCGCGATCACCCGGGGCACGCCTCCAGTGCCGGAGGGCGACGTGCGCATCAAGGATGGCGGATGGGTGATCGTTGCGCTGTTCGTGCTGACCGTGACCCTGGCCGTGTGCGCGCACAGCTTCCTGCAGATGCCGCCGTTCATGGGAATGATGACCGGCCTGGCATTGCTCAAGCTGTATGGCTGGCACCTCACGCGCAAGGCCAACGCGATCCAGTCGCATGAATTCGACCGCGAGGGGTCGCTTGGCGACGTCGATGCGTTCGACAGCTACGAGCAGGTCGCGCGCGCGGAGTGGGACACGCTGCTGTTTTTCTTCGGGGTGATCATGTGCGTGGGCGCGCTGGGCTACTGCGGCTACCTGGCGCTGGCGTCGGAATGGTTCTACGGCGACCTCGGTCCGACCACCGCGAACGTACTCATCGGCGTGCTGTCGGCCGTGCTCGACAACATCCCGATGATGGTCGCGGTGCTGCAGATGCATCCGGTCATGGACGAGGGCCAGTGGCTGCTGGTGACCCTCGCTGCCGGGGTCGGCGGCAGCCTGCTCTCGATCGGTTCGGCCGCAGGCGTGGCACTGATGGGACAGGCCAAGGGCCAGTACACCTTCTTCGGCCACCTGCGCTGGACCTGGGCGATCGCCTTGGGCTATGCCGCCAGTATCTGGGTGCACCTGCTGGTGAACGCGCGCTTCTTCACCGGAACCCCGTGACCCTGCGCCGATGAGACATCAATGAAGACGGCACTGGTGTTCGGGGCCAGCGGGCAGGTCGGCACGCCGCTGCTGGGGCGCCTGAACGATGCCGGCTGGCGGGTGATCGCGGTTTCAAGGCTTGAGCATCTGGATGCGCCAGGCCGGCATTGGCTGCGCGGCGACCTTGCCCGCGTCGATGGCCTGCCCGATTCGGTCGATGCGCTCTTCAGTTGCGGGCCGCTGGACCTGTTCGCGCGCTGGCACGCTGATACAAGTCTTCGAGCGGCGCGCGTGATCGCCTTTGGTTCCACCAGCGCGAGCAGCAAACAGTCCTCCGGCGATGACGGCGAGCGCGATGTCGCCCAGCGACTGCGCGATGCCGAGGCCTTGCTGTTCGCCACCGCAATGCAGCGCGGCGCGCATGCCACCGTGCTACGCCCGACCCTGGTGTACGGCGCCGGTCGCGACCGGACCCTGACCCGAATCGCGCACCTGGCAAGACGCTGGCGCAGGTTCGTGCTGCCGAGAAATGCCAATGGCCTGCGCCAACCGGTGCATGTGGACGACCTGGCCGATGCGGCGTGGTCGGCCTGCAATGCCAGCGCCAGCCACGGCCGCGGCTTCGACTTGCCCGGCGGCGAAACCCTGCCCTACCGCGAAATGGTGCAGCGCATGCTCGCCTGCATGCAGCCGCCGCCACGCCTGCTGGAAGTGCCGATGCCGTTGTTCCGCGGCATGCTTGGCGCGGCGCAGGCGCGCGGCGCTGCGGTCGGTCTCACTCCATCGGCGGTGGCGCGGATGCGCGAGGACCTGGTGTTCGACATCGATCCGGCGCGGCGCGACTTTGGCTATACGCCGCGCGCGTTCATGCCGCAGGCGAGCATGTTCGTCGCGCCCGATTAGGCGTGGTCAGGCCGCCACCGGTGGCGTGCGCCGTGATTTCACCTTCGCGCGCAACGCGATCACCAGCACACCGCCCAGTACCATCGCGCCGCCAATCAGCACCCGCGGCCCGGGTTGATCGCCCCAGAAGACCACGCCCAGCAGCATCGCGAACACCGGAACCAGCAACAGCCATGGCGTGATCTGCGCCACCGGGTGGCGCTGCACCAGCCAGTAATACAGCCCATGGCCAAGCAGTGACGAAGCGTAGGCGGCAAACGCCGCGCCCAGCCAGGCGACCCAACTTGCGCCGGGCAGCTCGGCAATCGCGCCCGGCTCCAGCCAGAGGCTCAGCAGCAGCAGGCAAGGCAAGCTGAACACCGCCATCCAGCCCTGTTGCGAATACACATCCAGGCCGCGCAGGCCCTTCATCAGGATCGTACCCACCGCCAGCGCGAAAGCGGACGCGACCATCGCCGCCAGCGCCAGCGGTTTCTGCAGCACATGCGAGTCCAAACCCAGCACCAGCACGCCGAAGAAGCTGAACGCGATCGCGGCGCTGGTCCGCCAGCCGACCTTTTCACCCAGCCACCACCACGCCAGCAGCGTGGTCATCGGCACGTAGCTCTGCAAAACAATGGCCGGCGAGGACAGATCGCCGGCAAGCTTGAGCGCGGTGAAGCTCAGGCTGAAATGGACCACGCCCACGCACAGGCTGACCGCGACCAGCCTTGGCCATTGACCGGGCGGTGGGCGCTTCATCAGGAAGGCCAGTGGCAGCAACAGCAGGGCGAAGCGCAGGGCGGTGAACAGCAGCGGCGGGATCTCGCGCAGGCCCAGCGCCGAGGTCAGGAAGTTGAGCGCCCACACCGCGACAATCACCAGCACCAGCGCCATGTCGCGGCCACCCAGTGCCGGCGTGGCGCTCATTGGGGCGTCACGTCAAAGCCACCACGTCGTGCTACCAGGACCAACCGAGTTTGCGATACAGCTTGGACAGCACCCAGGCCGGGCCGATCAGCAGGTACTTGAGGTCGGTCAGGAAGCTCGGCTTCTTGCCTTCCAGCAGCTTGCTGTGGCCGATGAACTGCGCGATCCAGGCGATCACGAACACGCCCAGCGCCAGCTTGAACAATCCCGGCGTGCCGAGGCTGTCGTGCAGCCAGCGGGTCAGCCACGCCAGCGACACGAACGTTGCCAGCATGCCGAAACCAATGGCCTTGGAGGCGCGGTAATAGAACATCCAGGCCAGGAACATCGCCAGCGCCGCCCACACGCCCGGGCGAAACAGCGTCCCGGGCACCGGCACGCACCACAGCAGGCCGATCACGCTCCACAGGATCAGTGGCACCGCGACCTGGTGAATGGCCTGGTTGGCCGTATTGCGGTGGTCGGCCGAATAGTGCGCGAACCACTCATCGATCGGACGGCCGCTCGGCGGTGCGGAGGTGTCGGCAGGTGTGCTCATGGCGGCATTCCGGGCAGCGGCAGCGTGGAGCTCAGTATGCCAAGCCTGCGGCGGCTGGGTGTGCATCGGCAGGCGACGGTCAATCCACAGTGATCCCGGCCAGCTTCGCCAGTGCCTCGGCGTACTTGCGGCGGGTGTGTTCGATGACGTCGGCCGGCAGTCGCGGGCCGGGCGCGGTCTTGTCCCAGTCCAATGTTTCAAGATAATCGCGCACGAACTGCTTGTCGTAACTTGGCGGACTGCTGCCGACCTGGTATTGGTCCGCCGGCCACCAGCGCGAGGAATCCGGCGTCAGCATTTCGTCCATCACCAAGAGCCGGCCATCCGCGTCGGTGCCGAATTCGAACTTGGTGTCGGCCAGGATGATCCCGCGTTGGGCGGCATGGTCGCGGGCGAACGTGTACAGCTCCAGCGTTGCATCACGCACCGCATGGGCCATGTCGCGGCCGACCAGATCGACGGCGGCATCGAAATCGATGTTCTCGTCATGGTCGCCGACCGCCGCCTTGGTTGAAGGCGTGAAAATCGGCTCCGGAAATCGTTGCGCCTGCTGCATGCCCGGCGGCAGCGCGATGCCGCTGACCGCGCCGCTGCGTTGGTAGTCCTTCCAGCCGCTGCCGATGAGATAGCCACGGGCGATGCATTCGACCGGCACCGGCGTGAGTTTCCTGGTCACCACCGCGCGCTGCGCGTACAGTGCCGCATCCACGCCGGCCGGCAACACGCTGGCCACCTCGATGCCGGTGAGGTGGTTGGCGATGATGTGCGTTGTGCGGTCGAACCAGAAATTGCTGATCTGGCAGAGCATCTCGCCCTTGCCCGGGATCGGGTCCGGCAGCACCACGTCAAATGCGGACAGACGGTCGGTGGCGACCATGAGCAAGCGCTCGTCACCAATGTCGAACACGTCGCGGACCTTGCCGCGGTGGACCAGGTTCAGGCCCGGCAGGTCGGACTGGAGCAGCGTGGTAGCCATGGCGGATCAAAGCACGGAGAGGCCGCCAGTTTAAGTCGTGCGCGTGCAAGCGGCCTGTAGAATCGGCGCATGACACGCTGGTACGGAAAATTCTTCGGGTTCATCGCGGGCTGGCTGCTGCTGCGGCATCCGGCGGGTGGCTTGCTGGGGCTGTTGATCGGCCATGCCTTCGACGCCGACTGGCTCAAGACCACGCGCCAGAATCCTTACCGCGTGTTCGGCCTGACCGCGGAGGCCAGCGACGCCGAGATCGACCTGGCCTACCGGCGCCTGATGTCGCAATATCATCCGGACAAGCTGGCGGGTGCCGCGCCGGAGCTGCGGCAACAGGCCGAAACCAGGGCGCGCGACATCAACACCGCCTACGACCGCATCAAGGCTAAGCGCAAAGGATGAAACCCACAGGATGAGCACGCAATCCACCGTCATCGCGCCCTCGATCCTGTCGGCCAATTTCGCCAAACTCGGCGAGGAAGTGGACAGGGTCATTGCCGCGGGCGCGGACTGGGTGCATTTCGATGTCATGGACAACCATTACGTGCCGAACCTGACCATTGGTCCGCTGGTGTGCGACGCCCTGCGCAAGCACGGCGTGACTGCGCCCATCGACGTGCACCTGATGGTCGAACCGGTTGACCGGATCATTCCCGACTTCGCCGAGGCCGGCGCCAGTCACATCAGCTTCCATCCGCAAGCCAGCCGCCACGTGCATCGCAGCGTGCAGCTGATCAAATCGCTGGGGTGCCAAGCCGGCCTGGTGCTGAACCCGGCAACGCCGGTGGACGTGCTCGATTACATGCTGGAGGAGATCGACTACGTGCTGTTGATGTCGGTCAATCCGGGGTTTGGTGGACAGGCGTTCATTCCCTCCACCCTGGAGAAACTGCGCGTGGTGCGTGCGCGCATTGCTGCCAGCGGTCGTGCGATCCGGCTGGAAGTCGATGGCGGGGTCAAGCCTGACAACATCGGCGAGATCGCCCGCGCCGGCGCGGACACGTTCGTGGCGGGCAGTGCGATCTTCGGCCACACGGATTACGCCGCGATCATTCGCAGCATGAAAGCCGGAGTCGATGCGGTCCGCTGAGGCGCCTACAAAAGAAAAGCCGACGCCGCGGAGGGGAGCGGCATCGGCCTGGGGGGAGAGTCGGGCATCCTGCCCATCGGTCATCCTTGCGATCAGCTCTGATCATCCGCGCTGCTCGTGACTTGCGTGTGACGGCTGCGCCTGCATCGTTTCTTCACCGGCGCACGCTAGCCTGTGCGCATGGCGACCTCGACCCACTGGCGGCTGATCCTCAATGGCAAGTCCGCGGGCGACGACGCCGTGCGCGCGGCGGTCTCTGTACTTCGCGACGCCGGGGTGCAGGTGGACGTGCGGGTGACATGGGAGTCCGGCGATGCCGAGCGCTATGTGGCGGAAGCGATCGCAGAAGGCGTTGATACGGTGATCGCCGCGGGCGGCGACGGCACCCTGAGCGAAGTCGCCGCCACCCTGGCGAATCGGGATCTCGGCGCCGATGCACTCCCCAGCCTGGGTCTGGTTCCGCTGGGGACCGCCAATGACTTCGCCGAGGCCGCCGGCATCCCGCCGGACGCGGAGGCCGCGTTGCGATTGGTGCTGGAGGCGCCGCCAACACCGATCGACCTGTTGCGCATCCGTGGCAACGATCGCGACCACTGGGTTGCGAACCTGGCCAGTGGCGGTTTCGGCACCGACGTCACGGTTAATACCCACGAATCGCTGAAGTCGATGCTGGGCGGATTGGCGTACGTGGTGTCTGGGCTGGGCCAACTGGGCCGGATCGAGCCACAGCGTGCGCGGTTGGCGGGGCCCGGCTTCCACTGGGATGGCGAGTTCATCGCGCTTGGGATCGGCAATGGCCGACAGGCGGGCGGCGGTCAGGCGCTATGTCCGGATGCGTGCATCGACGATGGGCTGCTGGACGTGACCATCGTGCCGTCACTTGAGGGGGAGCTCGCGGCGACGCTTGGGACCGCGATGCTGGACGGCCGCGAGGCTGCGCTGGAGCGGGTGGCGATCCGCGCGAGGTTACCGTGGGTAGAAATCAGCTCGCCCCTGCCGCTCACCCTGAACCTTGATGGCGAGCCACTGCAGGCGCGCGCCTTCCGTATCGACTGCGAGCGCGGGCGCGTGCGCATGCACCTGCCGGCGGATTGCCCGCTGCGCCATAACCCGGCTAAAGTAAGCGCATGAATCTGGCAATCGGCTCCTGCAGGCATGGTTGGCGATGGTGGCGTGGCTCTGCCGCCCGGATCGCCCGTATGCCCATGAAGGATGCTTCGCTTGATCACGCACGCCCAGTTCAACCAGTTCGCCGCTGACGGCCACACCCCCGGCTCTTATAACCTCGTCCCGGTTGTCCGCGAGGTCCTTTCCGACCTCGACACGCCGCTGTCGGTGTACCTGAAACTCGCCGACGGCCCGCATACCTATCTGTTCGAGTCGGTCGAGGGCGGCGAGCGTTTCGGCCGTTACTCGATCATCGGATTGCCGGCTAGACGCGTGTACGAGTTTCGCGGCCATACGCTTGAAGTGCGCGAACATGGCGAGGTCATCGAAACCCGCGAGGTTGAAGATCCGCTGGCCGAAGTCGAGACCCTGCGCGCCGCGCACCGGGTGCCCAAGCTCGACGGCCTGCCCGGTTTCAGCGGCGGCCTGGTCGGCTGGTTTGGTTTTGAATGCATCGAATATATTGAAAAAAGGCTGGTCGACCCCCGCCTGCAGGCCAATCCCAAGCCTGACGAACTCGGCACGCCCGACATCCTGCTGATGCTCAGCGACGAGTTGGCGGTGTTCGACAATCTCAAGGGTCGCCTGTACCTGATCGTGCATGCCGACCCGCGCCAGCCGCAGGCCTGGGCGCGTGCCAACCGGCGCCTGGATGCGCTGACTCATCGTTTGCGCAACGGCAGCGCGCCGTATCCCGAAACCCTGGTGCCCGCGGCGATCGACGAATCCGATTTCCATTCCAGCTTCAGCCGTGAGCAATACCACGACGTGGTCCGCAAGGCGCAGGAATACATCCGTGCCGGCGATATTTTCCAGGTGGTTCCCTCGCAGCGGCTGTCGGTGCCATTCAATGCGCGTCCGGTCGACGTGTACCGCGCGCTGCGTGCGCTCAACCCATCGCCATACATGTACTTTCTTGATACCGGCGCCACCCAGGTGGTGGGTTCGTCGCCGGAAATCCTCGCAAGACTGCAGCACGACGCGGAAGGCCGCGGCACCGTGACCGTGCGCCCGATTGCCGGCACCCGCCCGCGTGGAAAGACGATCGAGGAAGACCTCGCGCTGGAAGCCGAATTGCTGGCCGATCCCAAGGAACGCGCCGAGCACCTGATGCTGATCGACCTCGGCCGCAATGACGTCGGCCGCATCAGCGAACCGGGTAGCGTGCAGGTCGGCGAGCAGTTCGGGATCGAACGTTACAGTCACGTCATGCACATCGTCAGCGAAGTCACCGGCACGTTGAAAGCGGGCTTGAGTTACACGGACGTCCTGCGCGCCACCTTTCCCGCCGGCACTGTCAGCGGCGCACCGAAGATCCGCGCGCTGGAAATCATCCGCGAACTGGAGCCGGTCAAGCGCAACGTCTATTCCGGCGCAGTCGGCTATATCGGCTGGCATGGCGATGCCGATACCGCAATTGCAATCCGTACTGCGGTCATCCAGGACGGCCGCCTGCACGTGCAGGCCGGCGGCGGCGTGGTCTACGACTCAGACCCCGATGCCGAATGGCAGGAAACCATGAACAAGGGCCGCGCGTTGTTCCGTGCGGTGGCCGAAGCCGCGAAGGGTCTTTGACATGCTCCTGATGCTCGATAACTACGACAGCTTCACCTTCAACCTCGTGCAGTACCTGCAAACGCTGGGCGCCGAAGTGCGGGTGGAGCGCAATGACGCGCTGACGGTGGACGAAATCGAACAGCTCGCACCGCAACGTATCGTGATTTCGCCGGGACCGTGCACGCCGAATGAGGCGGGCGTGTCGATGGCGGTGATCGAGCGGCTGGGGCGGACAACGCCAATTCTCGGTGTGTGCTTGGGCCACCAGGCCATGGGTCAGGTGTATGGCGGCGACGTGATCCGTGCGGGCAAGATCATGCATGGCAAGACTTCGCGCATTCGCCACGAAGGCAAGGGCGTGTTCGCCGGCCTGCCGGACGGCTACGAGGCCACGCGCTACCACTCATTGGTCGTGGACAAAAACTCCCTGCCTGATTGTCTTGAGGTCACCGCATGGACCGAGAACGACGACGGTTCCATGGAAGAGATCATGGGTCTGCGCCATCGCGCATATCCCGTGCAGGGCGTGCAGTTCCATCCGGAATCGATCCTCACCCAGCACGGCCACGCGTTGCTGAAGAATTTCCTGGACAGTTGAGACACCCATGACCCCGCAAGAAGCCCTGCAACGCGCGATCGAGCATCGCGAAATCTTCTTCGACGAAATGGTCGAACTGATGCGGCAGATCATGCGTGGTGAAGTCAGCCCGGCGATGACCGCGGCGATCCTGACGGGGTTGCGGGTCAAGAAGGAAACCGTGGACGAGATCGCGGCGGCGGCGAGCGTGCTGCGCGAATTCTCGCGGCCGGTCGAAGTGGCGGATCGCAAGCACTTGGTCGACATCGTCGGAACCGGCGGCGACGGTTCGCACACCTTCAACATCTCCACCGCGTCGATGTTCGTGGCCTCGGCGGCCGGCGCCAAGGTCGCCAAGCACGGCAACCGCAGTGTGTCGTCTAAGTCCGGCAGCGCCGACGTACTGGAAGCGCTGGGCGCGAGCATCGAGTTGCAACCGGAACAAGTCGCGGCGTGCATCGAACGGTGCGGGATCGGCTTCATGTTCGCGCCGGTGCACCACCCGGCGATGAAGGTAGTGGCGCCAATCCGCAAGGAAATGGGCGTGCGCACGCTGTTCAACATCCTCGGCCCGCTGACCAATCCGGCTGGTGCGCCGAACATCCTGATGGGCGTGTTCCATCCGGACCTGGTCGGCATCCAGGTGCGCGTGCTGCAGGAACTCGGCGCTGAGCGTGCGCTGGTGGTGTGGGGCCGCGATGGCATGGATGAATTGTCGCTGGGTGCCAGCACACTTGTCGGCGAGCTGCGCGATGGCAAGGTTCGCGAATACGAGCTGCATCCGGAGGACTTCGGCATCCCGATGGCGCACAGCCGCAACC
>JBBSTP010000023.1:0-17428 GCA_038235795.1 Lysobacterales bacterium
GATCATCTGGCCCAGCAGGGTGATATTCGGATTCATGTCTTGACCTGCAATTCGGACAAGCCCATCAAAGCGGGGCTTTCAGGGCTGCACCGCGGCGGCATGCCGCGGCGCCAGTACTGCCGAAGCGGGCGGCACCAGCCGCAAGCCTCGTTGCCACGGGCGCGATCAGGCGCCAGCAGCGGTCGTCACTGCGGCGAGCAGCGGGTTGGCGAACGCGAACATCATCGCCACGCCGACACCGATCAGGAACGCGGCATCGATCAGGCCGGCGAGCAGGAACATGCGGCCCTGCAACATCGGGGTCAATTCCGGCTGGCGAGCGGCGGACTCGAGGAACTTTGAGCCCATGATGCCGATGCCGAGAGCGGCGCCCAGTGCACCCAGGCCGACGATGATGCCGATGGCGATGGCGGTGTAAGCCTGGACGTTGGCGATGAATTCCATGGTGAATCTCCGATTGAACAGTAAAAGGTAGGTTGGAGGGTGGTGCGAAGCGATAATGCGGATGGGTCAGTGTTTCTCGTGCGCCATCGCCAGGTAAACGACGGTGAGCACCATGAAGATGTAGGCCTGCAGCAGGATGATCAGGATGTGGAAGATCGCCCATGCCGAGTTGAAAATCACGCCCGGCACGAAGGTGACCCAGGACGCGAACAAGCCAGCGATCAGCATGAATACCAGCTCGCCCGCGTACATGTTGCCGAACAGTCGCATCCCCAGACTGACCGGTTTGGACAGCTGCTCGACGATGTTGAGGAACAGGTTCGGCAGCGCCAGCAAGATCTTGGCCACCGTGCCTTCGGCATGGAATGGCGAGGTGACCAGTTCCTTGGCGAAACCCCAGCCGCCCTTGGCCTTGATCGAATAGAAAATGATCAACAGGAACACCGTGATCGACATCGCGAAGGTGGTGTTGACGTCGGCGGTCGGCACCCAGCGAAAATAAGTCTCGTGCGCGACTTCCGGCCCTGCAATGGCGTTGACCGCCGCGCTCGGAATGTCGATCGGCAGCAGGTCCATGGCGTTCATGAAGACCACCCAGACGAAAATGGTCAGCGCCAGCGGCGCGATGAAACGTCGGTCGCCATGAAAGGTGTCCTTGACCTGCGTGTCGACGAACTCGACCAGCAACTCCACGAAGGCCTGCGGCTTGGACGGCACGCCGGCGGTCGCCTTGCGCGCCTGCGTCCACAGCAGGAAGCAGCCCAGCAAGCCCAGCAGCAGTCCAACGATCCAGGAGTCCATGTGGACTTCGCCGAACGAGAACTGCTTCGTGCTGTGGGTCAGGTGGTGGACGATGTATTCCGTCAGGCCACCGCCAGATTCACCGCCATTGGGTTCCAGACTCACGCAATCGTCCTCGTCTTGCCGCGATGTGCCGCCACGAATTTCATTGAAACCACGAAGGCTGCTGCAGCAATCGCCGCGCCCGCCAGCACCGGCACCGCCGGCAACTTCCATACCGCCATCGCCAGGTACAAACCGCCGACGACCATTAGCCATTTCACCGCCGTACCCAGCAGCAGGCGGCCGAGTGCCATGCCGGCGCCCTCAACGCCACCTCCGAATGCCCCCCAAGCTGCCAGCAGGCTGCCCAAGGTCATCGCGCCGCCACCGGCCAGGGCAGCGAAGGCTTCGCGCGGCCCAGTTATCAGGCAAGCCAGAGCGGTCGCCAGCGTGGCGATGGCTTGGTAGGCCACCACCCGCAGCGCCAGCTGCCGGCCCGCATTGGCGGAATTCAGCACGCGAAGACCCAGGTTGGATGCGACCCCGCAGGGAATCAAAACCGCCCTGCCGAGCCGCAAAAGTATAGCAGGCGTGAAATTGCCGGGGCAACCGGCACAAGATTCAGGCTGTGATGCAACTTTTCCGCAAATGACGGGTCATAACCAGCAGCGCCTCTCCCCTCCTCGTCAGCTCCGGAGAGACGCCCGAAGCCCCGGTCCGCACCGGGGCTTCGCTTTTTGTTGCAAGCGGTCTGCCTGGAGATCCAGTGATCGTCCCGGCCTCAAGTAACTCGGGAACCCCTGAACACTAGTTCGATCACCCTTCGACAAGCTCAGGGCGAACGGGTAACTTTCGGATTCCCGTCGTGGTGAGCCTGGCAAACCCCGAACGGAATCTGCACCTGGATACGAGCTTAGACGTTCATCAGCGGGCCAAGGCCCGCTCTACTTCTTTTTCGGTATGTAGAGGTCGGTAATGGTGCCTTCGTAGACCTCGGCCGCCATGCCCACCGATTCACTCAAGGTGGGGTGCGGATGGATGGTGTGGCCGATGTCGGCGGCTTCACAACCCATTTCGATCGCCAGGGCGATCTCCGCGATCAGTTCGCCCGCGTGCACCCCGACAATGCCGCCACCGATCACCCGATGGGTGGCCTCGTCAAAGATCAACTTGGTCAAGCCTTCCGTGCGCGATATGCCGATTGCGCGACCTGACGCCGCCCACGGGAACTTGCCGACGCCGATTTTCAAACCTTTGGTTTTAGCTTCGAGCTCGGTGACGCCGACCCAGGCAATTCCCGGATCGGTATAGGCGACCGAAGGGATCACCCGCGCCACCCATTCCCGCTCTTTACCAGGCACGCCTTCACCGGCCGCGATTTCCGCCGCGAGCTTGCCTTCATGCGTGGCCTTGTGCGCCAGCATCGGTTGGCCGACCAGATCGCCGATGGCAAAGATGTGCGGCACATTGGTGCGCATCTGCGCATCAACCGGGATCAGCCCGCGTTCGCCGACATTGACACCGGCCTTGTCGGCATCGAGCTTGCCACCATTGGCGCTGCGCCCAACTGCCACCAGCACACGATCGAAGAGCTTTCCGTCAGGGACGCTGTCGCCCTCGAAGGTGCAGGCGATGCCGTTCTTCTGCGCCTTGGCCTGGACCACCTTGGTCTTCAGGTGCACGGCCACGCCTTGCTTCTTCAGGCGATCAGCGAGTGGCTTGACCAGATCGATATCCGCGCCCGGCATCAGCTGCGGCATGAACTCGACCACAGTCACGGCGCTGCCCAGCGCGCGGTACACCGTGGCCATCTCCAGCCCAATGATGCCGCCGCCGACCACCAGCAGCGTCTTCGGCACCTCGGCCAGTTCCAGTGCGTCGGTGGAGTCCATCACACGCGGGTCGTCCCACGGGAAGCCGGGCAGCTTCACCGGCAGCGAACCCGCGGCGATGACGCAATGGGCGAAGTGCAGCAACTGCACTTTGCCATCGGCATCGGTGATTTCCAGCTCGTTGGCCGACACGAACAGGCCCGTTCCCTGCACCACGCGGATCTTGCGTTGCTTGGCCATGCCGGCCAGGCCCTTGGTCAGCTGGCCGACCACTTTTTCCTTGTAGGAACGCAGCTTGTCGAGGCTGATCGTGGGCGCGCCGAACTCCACGCCGTATTCGCTGGCGTGCGCGGCTTGGTCGATCACTTCCGCTGCGTGCAACAGCGCCTTGGATGGAATGCAACCGACGTTGAGGCACACGCCGCCAAGCGCGGCGTAGCGCTCGATCAGCACCGTGTCGAGGCCGAGGTCAGCGGCGCGGAATGCGGCGGTGTATCCGCCGGGACCAGCGCCCAGCACCACCATCGCGCAGCTGATGTCGGCGTCGCGGCCGGAAGCACCTGCAGGTTGCGGCGCGGTTGGTTCTGGCTCCTTTCCCTGCGAAGCGGGGTGAGACCCCGCGGCGGGCGCGGAGGGGGGTTGGGATGGGGACGCCTTTGCAGGCGCACCATTCTCACCATCGCCCTTACCCACAGCGCTTCGCGCGTCGACCTCTCCCGCAGGCGGGACAGGTGCAGAACCCGTGCCCTCGGCTTCGATCATCGCGATCACTGCGCCTTCTGAAACGGCATCGCCCAGTTTGACCTTCAGCGCGGTGATCACTCCGGCGGCGGGCGACGGTACTTCCATCGTCGCCTTGTCCGATTCCAACGTGACCAGGCCCTGGTCCTTGGTCACGGTGTCGCCTACCGAAACCAATAATTCAATCACCGGCACATCGCTGTGGCCGCCGATGTCGGGGACGCGTACTTCGATTGCATTGCCCATGTCAGCTCCCGGTCAATCCTTGTGGTCGACCACGGCCCAGGTGGTCTGGTAGAGGTCGTGGCGGCGGTCCTTGAGGTTGAGCACGGTGCCGTTGGCGCGGAATTCAACCAGTGCGTCCAGCCTCAGGTCGGCGAACGCCACCTGCTCGGTGTTCTCGGTGCAGATCGCCGCGATCCCGTCTGGGGGGAACGGAAAATCAACCGGCGTGAAGATGCCGCTCTGCGCGTACTGGATATCGAAATTGGTCACGCCCGGCAGATTGCCGACATTGCCAGAGGTGACGACATAACACTGGTTCTCCACCGCACGCGCCTGACAGCAGTAGCGCACGCGCAAATAACCCTGGCGCACGTCGGTGCAGAACGGCACGAACAGCATCAGCGCGCCCTGGTCGACCAGATGCCGCGCCAGCTCCGGGAACTCGGAGTCGTAGCAGATCATCACCCCAATGGGACCGCAGTCGGTCAGGATCGCCGCGGCCTGTTCACCGCCGGTGATCTTCCACCAGTGGCGCTCGTTGGGCGTGGGATGGAGTTTTTCCTGCGTGTGCAATGAGCCATCGCGCAGCGCGATGTAGCAGACGTTGTGGATGTCACCATCCTCGACGTAGGTCGGGTGCGAGCCGCCGATGATGTTGATGTTGTATTGCACCGCCAGCCGCTTGAGCAGGTCGCGCAGCTGTTCGGTGTATTGGGTCAGGGTGCGAAGGGAATCGGCCGGCGACAACGGTTCGTTGGCGACCGACAGCAGTTGCAGGGTGAACAATTCCGGGAACACCACGAAATCACTGCGGTAGTCGGCCGCGATGTCGACGAAGTATTCCACCTGCTGCGCGAAGGCATCGAAGTCGGCGATGCGCCGCTGCTGGTACTGCACCGTGGCCACGCGCACGCTGTCCGGCAAGGTGCCGCGCTTCTGGTGCAGGCGCACCACGGGGTTCTCGGCACGCTTGGGATTGCGCCACATCAGGCGCACGCCGTACCCCATTGAATCGGTATCGCTGGGCAGGTAGTCCTGGATCACGCCGTGTACTTCGAATCCGTTGCGCAACTGGAAGCTCAGGGTGGCATCGCGCACCCTCGCTGATTCCACTGCCTCCACGTAGGCCTCGACGCTGCCGTGCTGGCGCAGCTTGCGCTTCAGGCCGGGCAGGCGACCCACGAAGATGATTCCCTTCAGTTGCAGCGACTGGCACAGCTTCTTGCGGCAGTCGTACAGCCGGCGACCGATGCGCAGGCCGCGGTATTCCGGGTCCACGCACACTTCCATGCCGTACAGCCAGTCACCCAGCGGGTCATGGCGCGCCGCGTATCCGCCGGCGGTGATCTCGAGCCAGCTATGCGGGGCCATCGAAGTCGCTTCATCGATGCGGAAGGTGGCGCAGTGGCCGACGATCTTGCCGTCGTATTCCGCGACGAACTGGCCTTCCGGGAAGTTGCCGAGCTGACCGCGCACCATGTCCTGGCTGTAGCCCTTGCCGTACACACGGGCCGACAGCGCAGCGACCGCGCCGAAATCGGACTGCTGCAATGGTCGAATCAACAGGCGGGGTTTGTGGTCGTTCACAGCAGGCATCGGACAGGGCTCATGGCATGGATGAAGGGTGGATCAGGCGGGATCTTCGTCTGGTGGCGACGACTGCTCGTCTTCCAGGAGCTGCCGCTGCACTTCCTTTAGCGCATCGTTTTCGCCCCCGCTGGCGCGCGAGGCTTCTTGCGGAGCCTCGCGCGGGTTTCGCGCATCGCTCCGCACTTCTGCCATCTCGCGCAGCAGCACCTGCGCATCGGCGCTGGACACGTCGCGCAGCATGTCGCGGCCGTCGTCGCCTGTACGTCCGAACAGGCTGCGCACGTGCAGGTCGCGCTGCGGGAACGGGATCTCGATATCATGCTTCCCGAGCGCGGTGTGCAACGCCCAGTTGTAGGCGGCCTGCACCGCGCCGGGACGCTTGGTGGCCGAGGCCGTGAGCCACACCACCAGCTCGAAATCCAGCGAGGATTCGCCGAACCCGACCAGCCACACCTGCGGCTTGCGCTGGTCATTGCCGGTGAGGGTGAACTGCAATTCCGCGGCCGCTTCCAGCGCCGCGGCGCGCACCACTTCCTTGTCGGTGCCATAGGCCACGCCGAACGGGATGCGCAGGCGCCGCGACACGTCGCGATGGGTCCAGTTGATGACGTGACCGTTGATGAATTCGGAATTGGGCACCAACACATCGATGTTGTCGTTGGTGCCGATGCGGGTGGCGCGCATCTTGATGTCCTTGACCTCGCCGCGCGCACCGCTGGCCAGTTCGACAAAATCGCCGACCTTCAGCGAGCGGTCGAACAGCAGGATCAGGCCGGAAATGAAGTTGCTGAAGATTGCCTGCAGACCAAAGCCAAGGCCTACGCCCAGCGCACCGGCGAAAAGACTCAACTTACCGAGCGGGATGCCGATCGCATCCAATCCCCACATCGTCCCAAGTACAACCAACACGTAGTTCACGACCCGCGCGAAGGTGTACAGCCCGGCCTGGTTGGCGCCGGGATTGCGCTGCGCATAGCGCCCCAGTGCCCGGCGCACCAGCTTCGAAGCGATCCAGACGCCGATCGCCACCAGCACCGCGAACAGCAGGCCACCGACGGTGACGCTGATGCCGGACACATGCAGCAACTTGAATTCAAGCAAAGGCTGAAGGCCGATCCAGCCGGCACGCGCGGAATCATTGGCGACATCACGCATGGCGTCGCCTGCTTTTCCCAGCTTGTTGCCGATGTCCGGGTTTGTTGACACCGTTACAGCATCGCCCGGCGCATGTCGCCAAGCAGCTGCGCCAGGTACGCGGTGAAGCGGGCGGCGGCGGCGCCATCGATGACGCGATGGTCATAGCTGAGCGACAGCGGCAGGATCATCCGCGGCTTGAATTTCTCGCCGTTCCAGACCGGCTGCATCGACGACTTTGACGCACCCAGGATCGCCACTTCCGGCGCATTGATGATCGGCGTAAACGCAGTGCCACCGATCCCGCCCAATGAGCTGATGGTGAAGCAGCCGCCCTGCATCTGGTCGGGTTTAAGCTTGCCATCGCGCGCCAGCCCGGCGAGTTCGCCCATTTCGAGCGCGATCTGCATCACGCCCTTCTGGTCGACGTCACGCAGTACCGGCACCATCAGCCCGTTCGGGGTATCGGCGGCGAAGCCGATGTGGAAATACTTCTTGAGTACGAGCTGATCGCCATCCAGCGAGGCATTGACGTTGGGGAATTTGCGCAACGCGGCGACGCAGGCCTTGATCAGGAAGGCGAGCATCGTGACCTTGCCCGCCTTGCCCCCGGCGATCGCCTTGGCGTTCTCGTCGTTGAGCGCGACGCGCAGGTCTTCAAGGCCAGTGATGTCGGCATCATCGAACTGGGTGACGTGCGGTATCATCGCCCAGTTGCGCGCCAGGTTGGCGCCGGAAATCTTCTGGATGCGCGACAGCGGCTTGCTTTCGATCTCGCCGAATTTGGCGAAGTCCACTTTCGGCCAAGGAATCAGATCCAAGCCGCCGCCACTGCCGCCCGCTGCCGCAGGGCGCCCCTCACCGCCGGCCAACGCGCCCTTGACGTACTTCTGCACGTCGTCCTTGCCGATTCGGCCACCGCGTTCGCTGCCAGTCACCTGCGCGAGATCCACGCCCAATTCGCGCGCGAACAGGCGCACCGCCGGGCTGGCGTAGGGCACCTTGTCCGGCATGACCGCATCGGCCTCGAAACGCACCGGCGGCAGGCCGGCACCCATTGGTGCGGCCCGATCGGCGGGCAACGGGCTGGCCGGGAGCGGCCAGGACTCACTCTTCTCGTCCTTCTTCGCGTCCGGATCCGGGTCCTGCTTCGCACGCTGCTTCGGTTCGGGCTGTGCGTCCTGCTCTGGTTCGGCGCTTGCCTCCTGCGTTGGTTCGGCCTTTGCCTCCTGCTTTGGTTCGGGGTTCGCCGGCGCCTCGGCGGCAGATGCGTCCTCAACCTCAGGCGCCGCGGTGTCGGTCGGTTCAATCAACGCCACTACGCCGCCTTCGGACAGGCTGTCGCCCAGCTTGACCATGAGTTCCTTGACCACGCCGGCAAATGGCGACGGGACTTCCATGGTCGCCTTGTCCGATTCCAGCGTGACCAGGCCCTGGTCCTTGGCGACGGTGTCGCCCACTGCGACCAGCAGTTCGATCACCGGCACATCGCTGTGGCCGCCGATGTCGGGAACGCGTGCTTCCATCAGATCGGCCATGCCGGACTCCGGTGTGCGAAAAGACTTGTATTGTTGCCATATCCGGGCCGTGGGGACAAACCGGATCGCGCTGGCGTTGTTTTATCCGGGTCATTTTTCCGATCTGCGCCAACAGACCATTCGCGCGGCGAAAGGCACGTCCCGCCAGACGGTTTTACGACACCAAGGTGACGATCACGCGCGACGCGCCATGTTGCGTAGCGCAATCGCCGCCGACTATCGCTGGAGGTCACACGAATCCAACGCAGGAAGCTTGACAATCCCTGGTCTTGTCGCGCCTGATCTGGCAGCACTTGACTCCAATCCGCGGACATCCGCGTACCTTGCCCACAAACCCTCAGTACATGCGCCCGAATGCGCCAAATGCCATTTCCCCTTCTTCCACGGAGTACCGCGTGAATCCGATCAGAACCGTCGCCCTGCTGTCCGTTGTCGCCACCGTACTGGCCTGCTCACGTTCACCTGACCAAGCGCCGACCATGCCGCAACCAGCCGAGCCGGCCGCAAGCGAAAAGCCCGTGGTCCAAATAACCGGTCCGGAGCCCATGCCATACGAAGAACCGACCGTCGGCGGGGCGCGGATGGCGATGGGTGAAAACATCATGTCAAACCTGGTCAAGTCGAAAGACCACACGATTTTTGTCGCTGCGCTGAAGGCGGCGGGGCTTGACGAGGTGCTGGCCGGACCAGGGCCGCTCACCGTATTCGCACCGACCAATGCGGCGTTCGAGAGCATGCCCGGAGGCTACAAGGCATTGCTGAAACCTGGCGCCCAAGACCGGCTGGTGGCGATCCTGAGTTATCACATCGTCCCGCAGAAGCTCGATGACGTGACACTGGCCAACCTGGTAATGGCCGGGAAAGGATCGGCCTCCTTTGCCACCGTGGAGGGTCACGCGCTCAAGGCGACCGTCGGCAATGGCGCCGCAATGATCGTGGACAGCAAAGGCCGCGGGGCGCGCATTACCGTGCCCAATGTGCTCCAGGGCAACGGGGTCCTCCAAGTCGTGGACAGGGTGTTGGTGCCCTGATGGCGGCGGCAGGCCTGGTTCACGGAAACAGCCGGGCCTGCACCCACCAAGCAGCCAGCAGCGCGATCGCGAACGACACGGCCTGCATGCCGCCGGCGCGGTACCAGCGCTGTGTTCGCGCCAGGTAGAGCAGCGGTAGCGATACCAGTACCAAGCCGAGTTGCCCGGCTTCGACCCCGAGGTTGAACCCGAGCAACGACAGCACGCGCGCTCCGGTGGGCAGGCCCAGCTCGGAGAGTGCACCCGCGAAGCCGAAGCCGTGGATCAGGCCGAAGCCGAAGGCAGCCATCCACAATCGTTTGGTGAGGACGGGCCAGATGTTGTTCAGTGCCGCCAGCAACACGCTGGCGGCGATCGCGGCTTCCACCCACCGTGACGAGGGCACGACCCAACCCAGAGCGGCGAGGCTGAGGGTGATCGAATGGGCGATGGTGAACGCGGTCACGATGACGGTTGCCTGCGAGATCGCCGAACGCAGGTTGTCAACGGGCTCCCACTTACGGTTGACCCGCCTCAAGACCACCGGTAGCAGCAGCGACATCAGGAACGCGATGTGGTCGTATCCGACCAGGATGTGGTGCACGCCTTCGCGCAGGAAATCACGGAACGGGTGCGTCGTGGCGCCGCCCAGCGAGACTTCCGGGGACCCGGGACCAGCAATCGCACTCGAACGGCGGCCAGCAATATCCATCGTGACGATGGCGCGGTGCTGCGGGTCGCGGTCGAAGAACAGCGTGTAGCGAACGGCCGTTGGCGCGCCAGACCCACATCGGGACTCGAGGGCAAGTGCCACGTAGGCGCCGTCGTCGTAACGGCGCGTGGCCAGTGAAGTGGGCTGCATGCTGCAGGCGTTGTTGCCGCTGCTGACCGTGAGGCCGCGTGCGACCAACGCTTCGATGTCGGGGCGTGCGTCGGTGATCTCCCCCCAGGTGACATTGCCGTCTCCGTTGGCATCCAGTGGCAGTGTCAATGCCAGGTCGCGGATCGAGAGGTCCAGTTCCAATCGCAGTGGCGCACCTTCCTTGGGGACGGTGATGTCCAGGTGGGAGACCGACATGCTGTGCGCCATGGCGACGCCGATGCAGGCAAGCAGGACCCCGGCGACGAGCCAACGCCTCACGAGCCGTCTCCCTGCGCAGGCAACGTGAGGCCCTCACTGCGAGCCCACGCCGCCAGTCCGGCCAGGGCGTCCGGCCGATTGGCCGCAGACGCGGCGCGCAGGAGCAGATCGACATCCTCGTAATCGCGTTGCGACTCGAAGTTCCGCAGCGCAAGTTCGAGCGCCGCCGGCGCGTCGCCGCGCAGGGTCAACAGCAGTTCGGCCTCATCGCGCAATTCGGGTTCCATGCCGACTGACCGGGCGAGTGCGTATCGGCGCGCCTGCGATTCCGCGAGCCGCCCTGCATCCGGCCGGTTGGCCGCCCGTGCCGCCAAGGCGCGTTGAAGTTGCAGGCCGTCGGCGTCCGGCGCATCCGCCAATACTTCCAGCGTCCGCAGTGGCCGCTTCGAGCCATTCAGGTGGCGCGCGTAAGCGGCAAGGGTGCGGACGTCCTGCGGGTCGAGTGCCAGCGCACGCTCGTACCAGCCGTCCGCGTTCGGCTCACCGGCGCGCGTGGCGATCTCGGCACGCATGACCAGCGCGAATCGAAGGAAATCGGGATCCTTGATGTCTGAGGAGACAATTGGATCCATGAGTGCCGCCGCCTTGGCGTACTCACCCTTGCGGGCGGCCAGGGCGGCGATGCAGATCGACGCGGCGCTGGCATCCATGACGGCGAGAGCGACGCAGTCCCGGCGTGCATCAACGAGCCTGCCCTGCACGAGGTTCAATTGCGCCCTCGCGAGGCGGGCGTCGGCGTCATGGGGAGCATCTTTGATGACGGCGTCCAGCAACTTTCTGGACGTAGCGAATGCGTGGCGGTGCTGGGCGCTGAAGGCTTTCAGCTGGCGCAGCTCGATGGAGTTATCGCGTTTGGACACGCGTGCGAGTAGTGCATCGGCACGCGCAGCAAGTCGGGCATCACCGGTACGTGCGGCGGCGCGCAGCAGGCGCGCGGGTTCCTCAAGTGGGCTGGAAACGGACGGCGCGTTGGTTTTACGAGTCAGCGCCGGATAGCCACGTGGCAGAACTTCGACGACCGTGTTCGCGGACTGCGGAATCACCGCGGGAGGCCGCTGCGCATACGCCGACGACATGAAAGACAGGTAAATCAGAACAAAAAGGAGCAGTCGCATGCGCACTCTCTTGATCAAAAAAAGAACCCGGCAGCGCTAAGCGCCGCCGGGTCCCAATCATTGCACTAACAGGTGGTAATAACCCCTGACCTGATCAGATGTCGATGTCACCACCAAGCGGGGTGTTTAGGTACGGGAACGTGTTGCGGAAATCTCCGGCCGTCACGGTAGCTCCGTCGGTAAACGGCAGGTTGCGCGACGGTGCCTCTGCATCGGTGAGCAGGGCGCCCATCGCGACCCGCAAGGTGATGTCGACAACATCGTCGCCCGGACGGCGACCGTTCGGGTAGCCGGAGGTGTCACCGCCGAGCACGCCGAGGTTGGACTGCGCAGAAGCAGCCTTCGGAGCGATCGAGGTGTTCAGCCGCATCATCTCCGACGGAACCACGTTGGCGGGCTTGTTGAGACCCTCAACACCGGTCAGGAATACGGCCACGAGGTCGGTGCGCGGGAATTTGTTGGGCGCGGTGACGCCGAACAGGATCTCGAGCAATTCCGGCAGGGTCGGGTTGGTCACGTACTTGAGGAACTGCCCGTCGTTCACCGGCATGGACGCGTTGAACTTGTCCTTGTCCGGATTTCCGATCACCAGCTCGTTCACCAGTGGATTGCCAAGGCGGGACACGCCTGGACCTGTCGTGCCGTCCGTGTTCATCGTGTGGGCACCGGACCACGCTCCGATAATCGGCTCGCTACCGTTGGTCAGGCAGCTGATCGGCACTTCGATGGCGATCGAGGTGATGTTCTTAGCGTACAGGTCATTGCGCTCGACGTTCGGCCCGCCAACCGGGTTCAGGTTGAACAGGTCGAACGCTTCGCCCACGGCAATCTTGAAACCTTCCCTGCGCTGTCCCACGAAGGTCTTGCCGGCGCCAGCGCAGCCGTTATAGCTGAGCAGGCCGATGTGGCCGTTTGCGTAGGCCTCGTAGTTCGCGATCGACTTGGAGCCAATGTTGTCGTACGGTTTCGGATAGAAGTTTGAGCGACCGAACGGATTCACTGCCTGGGAGCTGGTATTGGCGGTCTTGACCGTGACCGAATAGTTCTGGATCACGTTCAGCGCGCTGGTATCGTTTTGGGTGAAGGGGCCGATGTTATTCACCGGCACCGCGACCTGAACGCCGTTAACCGGGATCGTCAGGTCCTTGAACTGGTTGACGAACCGGAACTCGTACGTAATGTCCGCAGCGCCGTCGCCATTGTTGTCGATATGGATGTCATAGACGGCTTTGTCATCCATGAGGAAGAAGTTTGGGCCACCGAACGGGTCCTCGAAGGGCTGGAAGTTGGCGATCAACGTGACGGAATCGGATTTACCCGTCTCGTAGCTGCGGAACATATAGACGTCGGTGTTGTCCAACTTCGGCGTCTTGGTGATGCCGGGCGCCTCGCGATGGCTTGAGGCCGTCACGATGGTGGTGGTTCCGAGTAGCGCAGTCATTGCAGCGACTGCAGCGGCGAGTTTCAGGAGCTTCATGGTCAGATTCCTTTCGATTGAGGATGTGTTGCCAACGGTGAGCAGGCTGGGCGCGGCATTCACTACCCGTGGTGCCGGCCTCGGTTCCTGAGGCTTGGGAGAGGGTCAGCTCCTGTTCCAACGCTGTTCACGATTGAAGGTACGGGAGCCCGTGTGAAAAGGATGCAACGATCATTCACGTGATTCAGGGCTAAGCCTCTGAACCATTAAGTGGCTTTAGGCGGATCCGCAGGCCCAAGATCACAAGGTGATATGCGTCGCCTTCAACCACCACGCTCAGCCTGCCACATGCGCCAACGCCGGCGTAAACCCCAAGCATAGGCAAGGTAATAGCCCAGCAGGAGTCCACCGACCGTGAACAGTCTGCCGGTTTCGGCCAACCAGTCGCCGGCGTCAGCGCCGCCGCGGATATGGGATATGCCCTGCCACATCCCCAGGCCGATCCGCACGGCCACCACCACAGTCAGCATCAGCACCAGCCACCGATTGGGTGTGTAATGGAAACCTGCGGGGGTGATCTCGAAGCGGGTGCGCCACACTCCCACGACACCCAGCAGCAGTCCCGCCAGCATCCCCGCCGCAGACCATGGCAACGCTTGGGCCACCCAATGGCCGCTGCCCCAGGCGCTGGCCAGGAACACCAGCGCCGAGACCAATAGTAGCCATGCGTTGGATGCCAGCACCCAGCCAACAGCGCGCTGTCGTGCGCGTCCGTTCCGATAGCGGAGCACCAGCCCCAGCGGCAGCAGCAACAACCACAACAGCACAAAGGCCAGTACCGCCAGCGGCAGCAACAACAGCGGCATCAGCAATGCTCGTTCACGGTCTCGGCCTCGGCGTGCACGCGCTCCCGGCGCAGCAAGTACAGGCCGCTGGCAATGATGATGGCCGCGCCCAGCCAGGTGATCGCCGTCGGTAGTACGCCCCACAGTGCCAGGTCCAGCGCCAGGCCCCAGATCAACGCGGTGTATTCCAGCGGCGCGATCTGCGAAGCCTCGCCGCGGCGGAAAGCCTCGGTGATCGTGTACTGGCCCAGCGAGCCGGCCACGCCGATCCCGGCGATGACCCAAGCGTCCTGCGCGCGCAGCGGCACCCAAGCCGGCCACGCCAACAGGCCCGCGCCAAGCGCCATCATGGCCAGCAGCCAGACCACCATCGCCTGGTTGGAGTCTGTGCGCGCCAGCACCCGCACCGTGATCGCCGACACCGCATAACCCAGCGCGGCCACAAGGACCGCGAAACCCGCCAGGGTGAACATCCCTTCCCCGGTTGGACGCAGCACCACCAGCACGCCAAGCAGGCCCACCGCGATCGCGGTCCAGCGACGCGGGCCGACCCTTTCGCCCAGGATCGGCACCGACAGTGCCGTGATCAGCAATGGTGCAATGAAGAAGATCGAATACGCGGTCGACAGCGGCAGCCGTTTCAGCGCGTAGACAAAACTGCCCATCATGGTGATGCCAAGCACCCCGCGCAGCAGGTGCAGCGGCCAACAGATGCGCAGCAGAGGCTTTGGCCCGACTGTCCACAGCGCCCAGGCGAGCACCAATGGCAGCGACGCCAGCCCGCGCAGGGTCGCCACCTGCAGCGGTGGGTAATGCGCGGACAGGGTCTTCAGGCCCGCGTCCATTAGCGCGAACATCGCGACCGCCGCGAGCATCATTCCCGCGCCGCGGCGGCGGTCAGCGTCTGCGTCGGCGGCGGGATGGGCGTCGGTCTGCATCGCGCGAGCATGCGGTAACCTGATAGCCCCGTCACCTGCCACGTTGCCGCCATGCCTTCCTTCGATATCGTTTCTGAAGTCGACACCCACGAACTCACCAATGCCGTGGACCAGGCCAACCGCGAGCTCACCACCCGCTTCGACTTCAAGGGCGTGGAGGCAAGCTTCGAGCTCGACGATGCGGCAATCAAGCAGTCCGCGCCCAGCGAGTTCCAGTTGCAGCAGATGACCGACATCCTGCGCGCGCGCCTGGTCGCGCGGCAGATCGACGTGCGCTGCCTGGAGTTCGGCGACATCGACACCAACCTGGCCGGCGCGCGGCAGACGGTCACCGTCAAGCAGGGCATCGAGCGTGAACTGGCGAAGAAGATCCAGGGGGCGATGAAGGACGCCAAGCTCAAGGTCGACTCGCAGATCAACGGCGACAAGCTGCGCGTCACCGGCAAGAAGCGCGACGACCTGCAGACGGCGATGGCGCTGCTGCGCGCCGGCGAGTTCGGCGTGCCGCTGCAGTTCGACAATTTCCGCGACTAATGGTGATTGATGCAGCGCAGGTCGAAGCGGACGTCAGGCGCTGGCTGGAACGCGCGGTGATCGGACTGAACCTGTGCCCGTTCGCGAAGGCGGTCTACGCCAAGAACCAGGTGCGCATCGTCATCAGTGATGCCAGCACCGAACGCGCGCTGCTGGAGGAACTTGGCGAGGAACTGGCGCGGCTGCGCGACGCGCCGGCCGATCAGATCGACACTACCGTGCTGGTGCATCCGCAGGTGCTTGGGGATTTCCTGGACTACAACGATTTCCTCGACCAGGCCGATGCGCTGGTCGAAGTGCTGGGCCTTGAAGGCGTACTGCAGGTGGCGAGTTTCCATCCGCATTACCAGTTCGCCGACACCCTGCCCGACGATCCGGAAAACCTGACCAATCGCGCGCCGTACCAGGCGCTGCACCTGCTGCGCGAGGACAGCGTTGCGCGCGCGGTGGACGCCTATCCGGAACCGGACACAATCATCGAGCGCAACATCGCGACGATGCAGGAGTTGGGTGTTGAAGGATTCCGCAAGCTTCTGGAATCGGCACCGACGAACTGACTACGCGAGGCCGCAGGTAACCGGCGTTGCGAAAAGCGCGCCATGGATGGCGCGCGGCGGCGCCTCGAACAGGATGTTCGCAGAAGTCGAGTAGCAATGCCGGTTACCTGCGGCCTCGCAGCCCCCATCAGTCGTCCGCGAATAATGTTGTGCGCTCAGCCTCACCCAACATCCGCCAGCCGCCTTCGGCAAGATCATCCAGTCCAAGTCCACCGACACGTTCGCGATGCAGCGCCTCGACATGGTTGCCGACCGCCGCGAACATCCGCCGCACCTGGTGGTAGCGGCCCTCGTGCAAGGTTAGCCGCGCCTTACGGGGCGCTAGCAACTCAAGCTCGGCCGGCATCAGCGGGGTTTTCTCGGCTTCCAGCATCAGGTTGCCGCTGGCGAAAGTCGCGACTTCGTCGCCACGCAGGTCCTGCGCCAGGCTCGCCAGGTACACCTTCGACAGTTTCGATTTCGGCGCGATGATCCGGTGCAGCAACTGGCCATCGTCGGTCAACAGGAGCAAGCCTGAGGTGTCCCGGTCCAGCCGGCCGACCATGGACAGCGCCGGATCACGCAGGCGGAAGCGCGGCGGCAGCAGGTCGAACACCACCCGCCCCGGATCCTTCTTGGAACAGGTCACGCCCAGCGGTTTGTGCAGCATCAACAAGATCCCGGGCGCCGGGTCCAGCGGCTCGCCATCGACGCGGATCTCGTCGTGTGTGGGCATGTCGTCGGCGTACAGGACCTCACCATCGACATCGGTGATGCGTCCTTCGCGAAACAGCCAGGCGACCTGCTTGCGGCTGCCATAGCCCAGGTTGGCAAGGTGCTTGACCAGCTTCATCGCGCGAACTTGTTCGACCTGGGCGGCTTGGTCGCCGAGGCCACCCTTGCCACCTTGGCCGCCTTGGCCGCTTCGATCACCTTGAAGCCGCCGGACTGCGCGAGCGTGCGAACCTGCGCAAACCCGCTGCCGAGCGCGTCCTCGTAAGGAAGGTGACGGTTGGCGACCAGCCACAGGCGTCCACCGGGATTCAGCGCCTGCGCGGCAGCCTCGATGAATGCGCGGCCGATGTCGGGGCGATCGCCACGGCCCAGCGCGTGGAACGGCGGATTGCAGACGATGGCGTCGAAGCGTTCCTCGATGCCTGCGGCCACATCCTGCCAATGCAAATGCACTGGAACCGTCGCATCGGCGAGATTCGCATCGGCCAAGGCCAGCGCGCGCGCGTCGGCTTCATACAGGTCCATCGAGGTGACACTTGGGCAATGCGCCAATACCTGAAGCGCCAGATAACCCCAACCCGCGCCGAAATCGGCGATGCGTCCGTGCAGGTCGTCCGGTAGCGCCGAAGCCAGCATCGCCGAGGCCGCATCCACACGATCCCAGGCGAACACCCCGGGCCGGGTATGGAACGCGACGCCGGGCAGATCAGGCGACGCCACCTGGCGCGTCACATCCCCGCGCGCCCATTGCGACTGCAGCGCCGCGTCGAAGATCGCGCCCGGCGAGGTCCAGAACACGCGGCAATGGTGCTTGCTGACCACCGAGACCGAGCCAGCCAGCTGCCTGAGGTCATCTTCTCGCGACTTCGC
>JBBSTP010000024.1:0-17239 GCA_038235795.1 Lysobacterales bacterium
AAATCCATGCACATGGAGCACCTTGCCAACACGGACGCGCTGACTGGCTTGCCGAACCGACGCGCATTCATGGCCCGATGGGAAGACGAATTGGCCAGATCGGCGCGACGGCACTACCCGATCGGACTGCTGTTGCTGGATGCGGACAAGTTCAAGACAGTCAACGACACTTGGGGCCACGAAAAGGGGGATGCAGTGTTGCGCGCCGTTGGCGTCACTTTATCCGTGGTCGCAAAATCGCCTGATGTCATCGCAAGACTGGGCGGTGATGAGTTTGCTCTGGTCACCACACACGTTGACCGGGCGAGCCTGGACGCAATGGCCGCCAACCTCCAATCCATTTTTGCGGGGCTCACTGCGGAACTGGGAGTTGGCACGACGTTGAGCATTGGCGTGGTCTCCAGCGATGACTGCCCTCGCGGAAAGATGCTCGCCCAAGCCGACAACGCGCTCTATCGCAATAAGGACAGGGCAGGAAGGCGGCCATCTCCATGGGCGCGCCGACTGTCAGCGGGGGTTTTGTCCTATCGGATGAATCTTAAAGGGCCTAGTCGGATGAATCTTAAAGGGCTTGGGTCAGGCTGTTAGATTCAATCTTTCGCGACCCGTTAGGCCGCGTCCAAACGCGCCCCCGTCCCATTTCCAGTCCATGCGCCGTGTTGGGCTAACCTGGCTCGCTCGTCACAAGTTTATCCAGCGCTTGTTTGCGTTCGGTCATGTTTTCGTGGGCAATGACCACGTTGCGGCTCGGGTCCTGGAAGCGCGTGATACGCGCCAGGAACCAGCGATGCTCCGTATCGCTCTGGCAGGGGTATTCGAGGGTGAATTCAGTCACGGCGCCGTCCATGACCTGGCGAATTCCGGTGGCCATCGCCATCGTATCCACGGCGCCCGGTCCGAAGACTCGTTCGCAAATTCCGAGATAGTTGCTGCCCAGATAGCCCGTGGACTCGCCCGGTTGGGCGGGGATTTGGCCGCAGAATTCGCGCCATCCCTGGTTCACGGCGATAATCTTTCCAGTTTCATCCAGCACACAGATAAGCGAGGTCACGGAGTCGATGGTGGCCTGGGCAAACAGCTCAGACGCACGCAACTCGACCTGCAGATCTGAACTGTGTTTCTTGTGGAAATCGCTGAGCGACTTGAGGCGTAGCAGGTTGCGCACCCTGATCCACAATTCCGCACGATCAACCGGCTTGGTGAGGAATTCTTCCGCTCCGCACTCCAAGCCCACCAGACGCGCGCTGCGATCGCTGTACGCACTCACTATCACGATCGGTATGTGCGACGTAGCGGGATCTGCCTTCAGTGTGCTGGCTACCTCATAACCATCGATGCCGGGCATCATGAGGTCGAGCAGGATCAGGTCGGGGGCGCGCAGTGCAATCAACGCCAGCGCTTCTTCGCCATTGGCCGCACAGACGGTGAGATAGCCCTCCGGCTTCAGCAGTGCCTCGAGCAATCTACGGTTCTGGAGTTCGTCATCGACGATGAGGATGGTGGCGGGGACATCGACGCTTCCCGCGTCGATGTCGGGAGCCATTGCGTCAACAGGCGGAACGTCAATTTTCATGTTGCTCGCTCTTTACTCTTAGCATGGGAGTCTTAGCATGGGCGTCGCAGGGGGCACAACCAAGCACTCAACGTGTGCGTCTTCGTATGCGTCTTCCACATCAGCAGCCCCAGAGTTTTTAACGGAATAGGCCAGAAACATTCATCCGTCAAGAACGCGAGCTCATACGCGTGCATTTCGCGAGGTGAGCTTGACCATCATAAATCTATTGAGTCTGAACAGAAGGGGGCAATTCGGCGTGTGAGTCTCAGTTCGTTCGATGCGGGCATCAAATCTGCTCTCATGGGCGCGCATACATGAACAGATTGAAGCTTCAGCTTTGCTAACCTCCTGTCTAGTGCGGCAAGGTAAGCGCGCTTCTTCCCTGCCGCCTGCTGGTCATAAGTGGCCGGAGCCCCCACTACCTCGGCCTCTTCGCAGTTGCTCCGGTCGTGCTTCTGGCCCTGAATGTACGCTGGTCACACACGAGGAGACTTTTCATTGCCCATACTCGATCCCGCGGCTGGCGCGGTGGGTTCCGTTCCGGAATCCGTACGCCCAGGCGCCATCTCCGAGTTCCAGAGTGAGAATTCCCTCCTGAAGACCGGCGCCCTGCAGGACGCCATCTTCCACAGCGCCAACTTCTCCAGCATCGCCACCGATGCCAGCGGCGTGATCCAGATCTTCAACGTGGGCGCCGAACGGATGCTGGGCTACTTGGCCGCGGACGTCGTGAACACGATCACGCCAGCCGAAATTTCCGACCCCCAAGAGGTGATCGCCCGCGCCGCCGCTCTGAGTATCGAGCTGGGCACGCCGATCACGCCCGGGTTCGAGGCGCTGGTATTCAAGGCGTCCCGTGGGATCGAGGACATCTACGAGCTGACTTACATCCGCAAGGATGGCAGCCGCTTCCCCGCGATCGTCTCGGTCACCGCGCTGCGCGATGCGGCGGGCGCGATCATCGGCTACCTCCTGATCGGCACCGACAACACGGCGCGCAAGCTGGCCGAAGAGGAGCTGCTCAAGGCGGGCGCCCTGCAGAACGCAATCTTCAACAGCGCAAACTTCTCCAGCATCGCCACCGATGCCAACGGCGTCATCCAGATCTTCAACGTCGGCGCCGAACGGATGCTGGGCTACTCGGCGTCGGACGTCATGAACACGATCACGCCCGCCGACATCTCGGACCCGCAAGAGGTCATCGCCCGTGCCGCCGCGCTCAGTATCGAGCTGGGCACGCCGATCACGCCAGGGTTCGAGGCGCTGGTGTTCAAGGCCTCCCGTGGGATCGAGGACATCTACGAGCTGACCTACATCCGCAAGGACGGCAGCCGCTTTCCCGCCATCGTGTCGGTCACCGCGTTGCGCGATGCGCAGGACGTCATCATCGGCTACCTGCTGATCGGCACCGACAACACCGCGCGCAAGCAGATCGAGGCCAATCAGGCAGTGCTCGACCAGCGTTTGCGCGACCAGCAGTTCTACACGCGCTCGCTGATTGAATCCAACATCGACGCGCTGATGACCACCGACCCGCAAGGAATCATCACCGACGTCAACCAGCAGATGCTCGAGCTCACCGGTCGCACCCGCGAGGCGCTGATCGGCGCGCCCTGCCGCGACTTCTTCACCGACCCCGCGCGTACCGATGCGGCGATCCATCGCGTCCTGGCGGAAAACCGGCTCAGCGACTACGAACTGACGGTGCGCGCGCTTGATGGCACCGAATGCGTCGTTTCCTACAACGCGGCAACGTTCTATGACCGGGACAACAACTTGCAGGGCGTGTTCGCCGCCGCGCGCGACGTGACCGAACGCAAGCTGTCCGAACGCACCCTGCTGGAAAAGAACATCGAGCTGGAACATGCCAGCCGCATGAAATCGGAATTCCTGTCGACGATGTCGCATGAATTGCGCACGCCGCTCAACGCAATCAACGGGTTTTCCGAAGCGCTCAAGGACGGCCTGATGGGCCCGATGAGCGACATCCAGCGCGAACACATTGGCGACATCTTCACCAGTGGCCAGCATCTGCTCTCGTTGATCAACGACATCCTCGACCTGTCCAAGGTCGAGGCAGGGATGATGTCGCTTGAACTGGAAAGCGCCGACCTTCACTACCTGCTTGACAACAGCTTGTCTATCGTGCGGGAAAAGGCGGCGGCGCAGAACATCACGCTTGCCCTTGAAGCCGGCGATGACCTCCATTCACTGCAACTGGACACGCGCAAGACCAAGCAGATCGTCTACAACCTGCTGTCCAATGCGGTCAAGTTCAGTGCCCGCGGGGGACGGGTCACGTTGCGTGGCCGCCGCGTTCCGCGCAGCGCGGTCGGTACGTTCGAAGAGACATGGCCCACCCATGGTTTCAAACTTGCCGACAACGCGTTTGCCGAATTCCTCGAGATCAGCGTCATTGACGGCGGCATCGGCATCTCGCTGCCGAACATGACGAAACTCTTCCAGCCATTCACCCAGATCGACAGCAGCCTGGCGCGGAAGTTCGAAGGCAGCGGCCTCGGGCTGGCATTGGTCAAGCAGATGGCCGAACTGCACGGCGGCAGCGTGGCAGTCGCCAGCCTGGAGGGTGCGGGCACGCGTTTTACGGTCTGGCTTCCGTTCCGCACCGCAGAACTGCCGGTCCTGAAGGACATGCATATGCAGCACCCCGCGCGCATCGGTATGGCCTTGCCGGGCAGCCGGCTGGCGATGGTCGTGGAGGATGACGTGCGCGCCGCTGCCTTGGCGACATTGCTGCTCGAGGCCGAAGGTTTCCAGGTCGTCGTCGCCGATAGCGCCGAACGCGCCCTGAAATTGCTGAGCGATGACACCCTCGACGTCAGCGCCCTCAACCTCATCTCCCTCGATCTGCAGCTGCCCGGCATGAGTGGCCTGGAGCTGCTGCAACGGCTGGGCGCCGACAGTCGGTTTGCAAATGTTCCCGTGGTGATCGTCTCGGGACACACCGATGGCAGGATCGGCCTGTGCGGCGGTGCCGCGGCCGTGCTGCAGAAACCGATCAGTCGCTTTCAGCTTCACGCGTCGCTGGCACGCCTGGGCCTGCAGGAAGGTCCGCACACCACACACACGGTGCTGGTGGTCGACGACGACCCCAAGGCGGTCGACCTGATCGCCGCGTACCTGACGCCTCCCGCTTATTCCGTCGTTCGGGCCTACGGAGGCAGTGATGCCATCGTGCTGGCGGGGCAGCTTCGTCCTGACCTGATCCTGCTCGACCTGATGATGCCGGGCGTCAATGGCTTCGATGTGGTGGAAGCGCTTTCCCGGGATGCGGACACCTCGCGTATTCCCATCCTGGTACTGACCGCCAAGCAGGTGACGCCGCTCGACCGCGCGACACTCAACCGCAACCCGGAGAACGTGATCCACATCGTCAAGAAAGCCGGGTTCGACAGGATCGGATTCATGAGCGAGGTCAGGCGAGCGCTGGGTAGCAGTGAGGGCGCCGATGGCTCGAATCCTCGTTGTTGAAGACAACCCGACCAACATGAAGCTGGCGTCATTGCTACTACGCAACGCCGGCCACTCAGTCCTGTGCGCGATAGATGCCGAATCGGGGCTCGCACTGGCGCGCGACGAGCGCCCTGACCTGATCCTGATGGACATCCAGCTGCCGGGCATGGATGGACTGGCGGCGACTGCAGTTCTGAAACAGGACCCGGTCACTGCCGCCATCCCGGTCATCGCCGTGACCGCGATGGCGATGACATCGGATCGCGAGAAGACGCGCGCCGCCGGTTGTGATGGCTACATCTCCAAGCCTCTGCGTTACCGCGAGCTGTATGCTTGCATCGACACATTGCTTGGCCTCCCCACGCCGCAATTTGACGCCGAAGCGGACCCATCAAAGATATGAACTACGGCCCGCACCATTCTGATCGTCGATGACGCCAGGTCGAGGACCGTCGCCGCTCACGAGAGGCCGGGTTCGATCATCGTCTGGTCAAGCCGGGGGACATCGTCCAAATCAGGCAGAGCGTTGTGCACTCGCCAGCCCGCTGGTGAGTTGGTCTTCACTAAAATTTTCTAAACGCGATGCCAGTCTGAAGGCCCCATCTGAAGCTGCGGTTGCCGTGGCTTGGTTGCGCTTAGTCCGAATGGACCGGGTGCGATCACTTCGACTGCTCAACGACGAGGAACGTTGTGGGACAACCCGCCCCTGCGCCGACGTCGCTCGCAAAGGAGCCGCGTCACCCTCGCCATCCTGCGGCATGGGGGCGCGTTTGCGCCGGGGCCATCGTCGTGCTGGCGCTGGCCGCTTGCGAGGGGGCGTCGTCAATACTCGATCCCGCCGGCGTGGAAGCGGAACTCATTGCGCGTTTGTTCTGGGTGATGCTGACCGGCGCGGTCGTGGTGTGGGCGCTCGTTGTTGGCCTAGCCGTGTACGCCGGCCTGCTGCGCCCGCGGCCGCACCGCCGGCGAACCACCCGCTGGTTGATCCTCGGTGGCGGGGTCATCACCCCGACCCTCGTACTCGGCGCGTTGCTGCTGTACGGCCTGGTACTGATGCCGCAATTGCGCAAACCCGCTGCACACGACGGGCTGCGGATCGCGGTGTCCGGCGAGCAATGGTGGTGGCGGGTGCGCTATCTTCCGTCCGCCGCTGACTCCACCCCTTCCGCCGGCATCGTCCTGGCCAACGAGATCAGACTGCCTGTCGGCGAACGGGTGGAGTTCATCCTGACCAGCCCGGACGTGATCCACTCGTTCTGGATTCCCGCGCTCGGCGGCAAGGTCGACATGATCCCCGGCCGGACCAATACCCTGCTGCTGCAACCAACAAAAACCGGTGTGTTTCGTGGCGCCTGCGCGGAATATTGCGGCACTTCGCACGCGTTCATGCGACTGGTCGTGGTGGTGATGGAGCGCGCGGCGTTCGACCAGTGGCTGCAGCGGCAGGCGGCGCCCGCGCAGCCGCCGCGAACGGCGCTGGCACGCACGGGCCGGCAGGCTTTCATCAGTAGCGGGTGCAGTGCCTGCCACACCATCCGCGGCACCCCCGCCGCAGGCGTAGTCGGCCCGGATCTGACCCATGTCGGTAGCCGCGCGAGCCTTGCGGCCGGCACGCTGCCCAATAACCCCGCGGCGTTCCGGCGCTGGATCGGCCACACCCACGCGATCAAGCCCGAGGCCCTGATGCCTGCATTCGGGATGTTGCCCGAGGCGGACATCCGCGCGATCGCGATCTACTTGGACGGGCTGCAATGAGCGCCGAAACCGCTGCTGTCAACGACCACGACCCCAGCGGCAATCCTGAGCAGACGGCACGCCTGATGGCGGCCTGGAAGAAGCCGACTGGTTGGCGCTACTGGTCGGCGGTCAACAACACAGAAATCGGCCGCTGGTACATCATCACCTCGATCGCGTTCTTCCTGTTCGCGGGCATCCTGGCACTGCTTATGCGTCTGCAGCTGGCGGTGCCGGACAATGACTTCGTCAGCGCCACCACCTACAACCAGCTGTTCTCGCTGCACGGCTCGGTGATGATGTTCCTGTTCGCGGTGCCGATCTTCGAGGCGGTCTCGATCCTGATCATGCCGTCGATGCTGGGCGCGCGCGAGCTGCCGTTCCCGCGGCTGTCGGCGTACGGGTTCTGGTGCTTCCTGATTGGTGGCGTGTTCGTGTGCGGCTCGATCTTCTTCGATGCCGCCCCGCAGGGTGGCTGGTTCATGTATCCGCCGCTGACAACTGAGTATCAGGACGGCCTCGGCGCCGACATCTGGCTGCTCGGACTGAGCTTCATCGAGATCGCTTCGATTGCCGCTGCGGTCGAGCTGATCGTCGGCGTGCTCAAGACCCGGCCGCCGGGCATGCGCATCAACCTGATGCCGCTGTACGCGTGGTACATCCTGGTGGTCGGGGCGATGATCCTGTTCGCGTTCCCGCCGCTCATCGCCGGCGACCTGATGTTCGAGCTGCAGCGCATGGCCGACTGGCCGTTCTTCGACCCGGCGCGCGGCGGCGACCCGCTGCTGTGGCAGCACCTGTTCTGGATCTTCGGCCACCCGGAGGTCTACATCATCTTCCTGCCGGCGATCGCGCTGGTGGCGATGATCGTGCCCACTTTTTCCTGCCGCCCGATCGTCGGCTACAGCTGGATCGTGCTGGCGGCGGTTGGCACCGGTTTCCTGAGCTTCGGGCTGTGGGTCCACCACATGTTCACCACCGGACTGCCGAACATTTCGCTGGCATTCTTTTCGGCTGCCTCGCAGGCTGTCGCGCTGCCGACCGGTGTGCAGATTTTCGCGTTGCTGGCCACGGTGCTGGCGGGCCGGGTGGTGCGTTCGGTGCCGATGTTGTTCGTGCTCGGCGCGGTCAGCATCTTCGTGCTTGGCGGCCTGACGGGGGTGATGGTGGCGCTGGCGCCATTCAACTTCCAGGTTCACGACACCTATTTCATTGTCGCTCACCTGCATTACGTGCTGATCGGCGGCATGGTGTTCCCGGTGGTCGCCGGCATCTGCTACTTCTACCCGCTGGTGGTCGGCAAGCAACTGTCGGAGCGGCTTGGACGCATTGCCTTCTGGTTGATGTTCGTCGGCTTCAACGTCGCATTCCTGCCGATGCACATCACTGGGCTGACTGGGATGCCGCGACGGGTGTTCACCTATCGCGCCGGGCAGGGATTCGACGTGCTGAACATGGTCTCGACGCTCGGCGCGTTCGTGTTGGCCGCAGGCTTTGCACTGTTGCTGTTCGATGCGCTGTGGACCGCGTGGAAGCGCGGGTACTCCGCGCGCGACCCGTGGCGCGCCGGCACCCTGGAGTGGCTGGGCGAGATGCCGGGCAAACCGTGGGGGGTGCGTTCGATCCCGATCATCAGCAGCCGGTATCCGCTGTGGGACCAGCCCGGCCTCATGCGCGACGTCGACGCCGGCCGCTTCTATCTGGCCGACGCTGTCGAGGGCAAGCGCGAAACCCTGGTCACGTCAACCATAGACGCAGTGCCCGAACAGTGCCTGCGCGTACCGGGCCCGACCTTCCTGACGTTGTGGGCGGCGGCGTTCACCGGTGGCGCGTTCATTTTCCCAGTGTTCCATCAGTACATCGCCGCGGGTCTCAGTGCGGGGCTGGCGCTGGTTGCGATCCTGGCCTGGCTATGGACCGGCACCGCTCTGGTTCCCGAAAAACCGGCCAAGGAGGTCGGCCTCGAACTGAGCTTGCCGTTATATGCCTCCGGCCAGGCATCGGTCGGATGGTGGGCGATGTTCATCACCATGATCGGTGACATGACCGCATTCGCCAGCTTGATATTCGGCTACTTCTTCTTCTGGACAATCCACGACGACTTTCCGCCCGATCCAGCCACGGGCTCCGGTGTGTTGTGGCCGTCGCTGGCGCTCGCGCTGACACTGGCGGCATGGGCGGCGACAGTGCTGGCGCGTCGCTTGAACCGGCGCGATTCGGGCGTGGGTTTCTTCCTCGCCACCGGCACCGGAGCCGTGCTGGCCGCCGCCGCCGCCGCCGCGCTGCTCGCCGGGCCGTGGCTGACCGGGATGGACCCGACCGCGCATGCATACCCGGCCACGGTGTGGCTGCTGGCGGGCTGGACGGCGGCTCACATCGCAGTCGGCGTGATCATGCAGTTGTACTGCATCGCCCGCCGCGCCGCCGGGCGGATGACCGCCACGCACGACATCGACATCTGCAACGTCACCCTGTACTGGCATTTCGTCGCCATCACCGTGCTGGTGACGGTCGCGACGATCGCCGGGTTTCCGCTGCTGGCATGAGGTCGTGACGATTAGGGCATGACGATGACGCCACGCAAACAATCCCCTGCGTCACGGCCAGGCAAGTCCGCCGAAGACGCCGCACTGCCGGAAAGCCGCGCCAGCCTGTGGAGGCTGATTGGCGGACCGATGGTCTGGGCCGCGCATTTCCTGGTGTCGTATGTCACCGCGGCGATCTGGTGTGCCAAGTCCGTGGCGGCTGCGCCGCTGGGCAATGCGCGGATCGTGCTGGCGACAGCTACGGCGGTCGCGTTGATCGCGATCGCGGTGCTTGGTTGGCGCGGCTGGCGGCAGCACCGTTGGGGGTCGGGCAGCCTGCCGCACGACACCGCCAGCGCCGCTGACCGCCATCGTTTTCTCGGCTTCGCGACGTTGCTGTTGTGCGGGCTGAGCTTCATCGCGGTGGTCTACATGGCGCTCGCGATGAGCGTGATCGGGACTTGCCGCTGATGCGCGCCAATCGGCCCGCGCGACCGACCCTGGCTTGCGGCTTGGTGTTGCTGGGCGTCGTCTGGATCGGGCCGCTGCCGGAACTGTCGCGACATTCGTTCGCCGCGCACATGACGATGCACATGGCCGTGGTGGCGGTCGTCGCGCCGTTGGTCGCCTTTGGCATCGCCGGCAGCCGACTTGACCCGGTATGCGCTCGACCACAGCGGTTCTCGCCACTCGTGGCGTCGGTGATCGAGTTCCTGGTGGTCTGGGCGTGGCACGCGCCGACACTGCACCACGCCGCGCGCCACTCGACCGCACTGCTGGTGGTCGAGCAAGCGAGCTTTCTTGTCGTCGGCTTGCTGGTATGGCTGGCGGCATTCGGCGGCAACTCCGATCAGCGCCGTGAACGGGCGGCGGCGGGAATCGGCGGGCTGCTGCTGACCTCGATGCACATGACTCTGCTCGGCGTGCTGCTGGCGCTGGCGGCGCGACCGCTGTATCCGCATGCCGCGCAGGTGGCGTTTGGCCTGACCCCATTGCAGGACCAGCATCTGGGCGGCGTGCTGATGTTGACGTTCGGCGGGGTCGCCTACATGACCGGGGCACTGGTGCTGTTGGCCGGTCTGCTGCGCGACCGTCGCGAGGTAGTCGCCCTTGACTAGTGCCTGGTATGACCGATGGGGGTCACCGTGGCGCTGGCTGCGACGCGCGTGGCAGTGCCTGACCGCGGATTCATGGCGACTGGCGTTGTGCCGGGTGCTGGTCGTGGTCGCCGCGATCGGTCTGGGCGGGTTGCTGTTCGTGTCCGCCGGACTGATGCCGATCGCCGCCAGCGCCGGCCATTGGCCGATCACCAAGGTGTTTCTCAAGTTCACGATGCGCAGTTCGGTCCGCACCCAGACGCTGGGGATGGACGTGCCGCCGCTGGATGACCCGGCGCTGGTGCTCAAAGGCGCCGGCCATTACGCGACCGGTTGCCTGCCGTGCCACGGCGCGCCGGGCCAACCGCGTTCGCTGATCGTGCAACAGATGTTGCCTGAGCCACCGTACCTGCCCCCGCTGATCCCGGAACTGGCGTCCGAGGAGTTGTACTGGGTGGTCAAGCACGGCATCAAGTACACCGCGATGCCGGCCTGGGTCGCGCAGCAGCGCGACGACGAGGTTTGGGCGATGGTCGCGTTTCTGCGTCGGTTACCGCAGCTCGATGCGGCGCAATTCCGGCAACTGGCCTACGGCGAGAGTGCCGTACAGTTCGACCCGGCTCGCATCGACCCGATCATGCCTGTGCCACAGCCACCGATTCTTGAAAATTGCGTGCGCTGTCATGGCAGCGACGGCGACGGGCGCGGGTCGGGCGCGTTCCCGCGGCTGGCTGGGCAGAGCGAAGCCTACCTGCTGGCGAGCCTGCAAGCGTTTGCGCGCGGCGACCGCCGCAGTGGGGTGATGCAACCGGTCGCGGCCGGCTTGAGCGCGCGCGCCATGCAAGAGATGGCGCAGTACTACGCCGCGCTCGACAGCGGTGAACTGCGCGCGGAGGAGCCTGCAAACAACGCTGACGCCGCGGCGATCACGCGCGGCGCTCTTTTGGCCCATAACGGCGACTCAGAACGTCGCATTCCCTCGTGCGTGGCGTGCCACGGCCCGGGCTCGGTCGCGCGCAACCCACCGTATCCGCAACTTGCCGGCCAACACGTCGACTATCTGGCCTTGCAACTCACGCTGTTCAAGCAGGACCAACGTGGCGGCACCGTTTATGCGGACATCATGACTGCGATCGGCTCACGCCTGGACGAACGCGATATCCGCGACCTGTCGCTCTATTACGCCTCGCTGAGCAGCCAGCGCAGTGAATCATCAGCCAAGCCCACGGCAGCGCCGTGACGATACCATCCGGACTACTACAAGAAGATTGCGTGCGCTACAAACAAGGAGAGTCGAAATGCGTTCATCCAGAAACGTTGAATTTCATGTTGATCGGGACTCGGCAACTCCATGGGGAGGGCGCAACATTTTCACTTCCGTACTGGGGGCCGTGCTGGTGTTGTTTGGCGCAGTATTGCTGGTGGGCGGTATCTGGCTTGCGCTGATTGGCGGATCGCTTTATTACGTCTTGACCGGTGCTGCCGTTGTCGTGTCAGGCGTGCTCATCTTTCGCCGCAATCGTTTGGGTGCGTGGCTGTATGTTGCGATATTCGCGCTCTCCATCCCTTGGGCGTTGTGGGAGACAGGCGCCGATCCGTGGGCTTTGGTTCCGCGACTGGTCGGGCATGCGATTTTTCTCGTCCTGATTACACTAGCTTCCCCATTTCTCATCCGACGGACATCCTGGCCGCTCGCGCTTGGAGGGGCTGCAAGCGCGATTGCGGTACTCGCGGTGGTGCTGTTCGGCGCTGCACTATCCCGCCCGGATCCTGTCCTGGGCTCACTCCCTGGCGCGCGCGTCGCTGGGCTCGCTCAGGCCACGGGTAGCGAGTGGCCCGCGTGGGGCGGAACCCACGAGGGTCGCCGCTTCTCCCGCCTGGATCAGATCACGCCCGCCAACGTCGGCCGACTCCAGCGTGCCTGGGTAGCCCACACCGGGGATCTGCCCTCTGGCGCAGGCGAAGGAAAATATGCGGCGGAAACGACTCCGATAAAGATCGGCGATCGCCTTTATCTGTGTTCAGCGATGAACATCCTCATCGCACTCGATGCTAAAACCGGGCAAGAACTCTGGCGCTTCGACCCCAAGGTTTCGACGCGCTGGATCCCTTACTCGGCGACCTGTCGCGGGGTTGTCGCCTATCGTAAAACGACCCCATCGACCGTTGAAGCAACGCCAAACCCGGTAGAGGGCGTGACCCAGGATGCTCTTTCGCAAGCTGCCACAGCCGTTGCATGGAGTAAGGCAGCGTGCAGCATGCGGATCATCGAAGGCACCCTTGATGGGCGCTTGATCGCAGTGGACGCAGCGTCGGGACGGCCGTGCGCCGATTTTGGCGTCAACGGCCAGGTCGACATCAAACAGGGAATGGGGCAGGTCTATCCGAGCATGGTGTCGATCACAGCGCCACCGGTCATCGTGCGGGGCCTTGTCATCACCGGTCAGCAGGTTCTGGATGGACAAAAGAACAGTGCTCCATCAGGGGTGATTCAGGCATTCGATGCCGTGACGGGTGCGCGACGTTGGGCGTGGGACATGGGTCGGCCCGGCGAAACCGGTTGGCCGGAACCGGGCAAGGAATTCACCCGCGGCACGCCCAATATGTGGACCACCGCGTCGGCGGATGAGGCACTTGGCATGGTTTACCTGCCAATGGGCAACAGCGCGGTCGATTATTACAGCGCCGACCGCAGTCCGCAGGAAAATGAGTTTTCGACCGCGCTGGTGGCGCTGGATGTAACGACCGGACGACCTGTCTGGCGATTCCAGACCGTCCATAAGGACGTGTGGGATTACGATCTGGGCAGCCAGGCAAGTCTGGTCGATCTTCCCGATGCGACGCCAGCCGTCGTCCTGTCCTCGAAGCAGGGCGATATCTACATACTGGACCGTCGCACCGGACGCCCGCTCCATCCGGTTGCTGAACGCGCTGTGCCACAAGGCGGGGTCGAGCCGAAAGAGCGCAGCGCTACACAACCCTTCAGCGGTTTCGCCACGTTGAGAAAGCCAGACCTTTCCGAACGCGACATGTGGGGCATGTCTCCAATCGACCAGATGATCTGCCGTATCCAGTATCGACAGGCAGCTTATGACGGGTTTTACACGCCCCCCACCGCAGACCGGCCGTGGATCGAATACCCCGGTTACAACGGGGGTTCGGACTGGGGCTCGCTTGCAATCGATACAGCGCGTGGCGTGATTTATGCAAATTACAACGACATGCCCAATTACAATCAACTCGTTCCGCGCAATGCTGCCAATCGAAAAGGCTGGCAACCGCGCGGTCCCGCAGGCAATACCGGAAAGGGCGGTGCTGAAGGAGAAGGCAGTCCACAGGCAGGAACCCCCTATGCGATTGTTGTCAACGCCGGCTGGCGGCTGTCGTTGACCAAGCTCTTGTGCAAGGAACCGCCTTATGGCGGGATTCGCGCCATCTCGCTTTCTACGGGTCAAACTATTTGGGACCGGCCTTTGGGCACTGCTCGTGCAAACGGGCCGTGGGGATTGGCATTCGGCATTCCCTTGACGATCGGCACCCCCAACAACGGCGGCGCGGTGGTCACCGCCGGAGGACTGATTTTCATCGCGGCGGCAAGCGACAACCTGATCCGCGCGATAGACACCGAGACCGGTGAGACCCTGTGGACCGATGTACTGCCCGGTGGCGGGCAAGCCAATGTCATGACCTATCAGATGGACGGACAACAATATGTTGTCGTAATGGCCGGGGGCCATCATTTCATGGAAACCCCTGTCAGCGACGCGTTGGTTGCTTACGCATTGCCACAGTAACCAAATGCGGCATCGGCTGGTGTCAACAAGTGAAGTGATGCGATGCTGCGCGAGGACATTGCACCACTGCTTGGCTAGTTGATTGCAGCGGCCGGCCTGCAATGGGATGCAGATACCGTTGCCCGACGGAGTGGCATCACTGAGTCCAGGCGTTGCTGACCGCCACCGCGCTGCTGCTGCGCGAGACCAAGGACCTGCTGATAGGCGAAACGGCATCGCAGGACGTGACCCGATTAGATTCGCGCGGTTGCCGAGCAGGACACGGACGTACGTCATGTCAACGCACTGTTGACCGTGCAGATTGGCCGGAGATAGAAGTTGCCGCCCTGAGCGTCGAGTTCGAGAACGCATTTACCACGCGGCGGTGCGCGACGTCCCCGACGACAAGATCCTGGCCCTCGAGCGTCCGTCACCGATAAAGGAGGCGTTGCGGCATCTCCATGAGGCCGATTTCCCGGTCTACGGGATCCTACGCAGGGAACGTCGGAGGACACTAGGCGTCGCCGTAAAACGTGTATCCATTAAGCCCTGGCTGCTCGGCGCTCGCTGCTGGATACCACTGACCGCTTCAGGTCGTACCTCGCCCATTGCAGAACTCAACTATGCCGGGCACATGACGCTAAGGCGGGCAGGCACAAAGTAAAACTCCCTAAGACTGGGAGAACCCCATGAACACCGTCGTTACCAAATGCACTAGTAAGCCTTGGAACAGAGGAAAATTCTCTGGCCGAAAGGCACCGCTCACGCTCTGCGACACCTGGCCATTCGCGTGCGGCTCCAGCTTGCCCATGAAACGCGAGACCTCGCCCTGTTCAACGTTGCTATCGATTCGAAGCTCCGAGCGTGTGACCTGGTAAAGCTGAAGGTGCGCGACATCGCGCATGGCACACAGATCTCCAGCCGGGCGATCGTCATGCAGCAAGAGACCAAGAAACCTGTTCAGTTCGAGATCACTAAGCAAACCCGAAAAGCGGGCTGAGCCCGCGCAATAGCGCGCGGCCGGGGTCTATTCAACGGTATCGGCGATGGTTCGTTCGAACGCAACCTCCGCGCGCAGGCCTGCAAGATCACGATGGATCACAGCCACGGCCAGTTGCCTGCCTTCGCGCGCGTAGCGGATCTTGCAGTCGCGTTTTTCGAGATCGCCTTCGATCTGCACATCATCGAAGGGTGCGGCGTGGCCAACGTAGCCCAAGCCGAAATCGTATTGTTCGGTCCAGAAGAACGGCACCGCGTCGAAGGGCTCCCGCATTCCAAGCATGTTGCGCGCCACGGTCTGGCCTTGTCGCTCGGCGACTACCCAGTGTTCGACCCGGATGTGTTCGCCAGTCAGCCGATCCGGCCAGCGTGCGATATCGCCGGCCGCGTAAATGCCGGGTGTGCTGGTTTGCAGGAATTCATCCACGCTGACGCCGTGATCTGTCGCTAGGCCAGCCTGCTCGGCCAAGTCAATGTTGGGTTTGACGCCCACGCCGATCACCACCAGATCAGCATCTAGCCGCTTGCCGTTGTCCAGGGTCACGCCGGTCGAATCGATGGAAGCGGGAGACGCACTCAGATGAAACGTCACGCCATGCTGTTCGTGCAGACGACGAATGAACCCGCCGACTTCCGCGCCGAGTATCTTTTCCATCGGTATTGCTTCACGCCCGACCACGTCAACGCTGATCTCGCGTGCGCGCAAGGATGCCGCAACCTCCAATCCGATGAAGCTCGCACCGATCACGACCGCCCGTTTTGATTCCTTCGCGGCGGCGATCAAGGCATCGCAATCAGCTTGAGTGCGTAAATAATGCACGTGCGGCAAATCAGCGCCGGGCAAATCGAGGCGTACAGGATCAGAACCGGTGGCGAGCAGCAACGCGTCGTAATCATGCGCTGCCGTCCTCGAGTTCGATCCGCTTTTGCGCGGTATCGATACGGGTCACGCGCGCATTCAAGCGTAGCTCGATTCCGTTTTCTCGGTAAAAAGACAGCGTGGGTGGCGGCGTGACCACTGCATCGCCTGTTCCAGCGAGTGTTCCCTTTGAAAGGTTGGGCCGGTCGTAAGGCGGCGAGGTGTCTGCGCTCAGCATCGTGATCGAGCCGGCGTACCCTTGCTCGCGCAACATCAGCGCCGCTGCGTTACCCGCGCCGCCGCTGCCGACAATCACGACCGACTGTGGCGCGCCGGCTGTATCAGCATTCATCGTATCGCCGCCCAGCGCGGGCTCCAGCTTTTCATGTACGTAGACGACACCTGTTTTTGGTTCGACGGGGGTAAACTGGCGCGCTGCATCGCGCACGTGCTCAACACGCCACACCGGTACCGCACACAGCGCGGGTGCCCGTTCAACTTTGCCGGTGTCGAGAGAGAAGCAGGCGTGGTGCCACGGACAACGAATCGTGTTGTCGACCAGCAAACCGTCCACCAGCGGGGCGCCGTAGTGCGTGCAGGTGGCGCCGATCGCGAAGAATTCCTCGCCACGCCGGACTAGCAAGACTGGTTCGCCAAGGGCATGACCGAGCAACATGTCGCTGTCGGGGATCGTTGCGACATCGACGCCTTGGGTGAAGTCAGGGCCGGTCAGTTCGGGTTTTTCTTCGCTCATGTCGTGCTCCGGAAAGTTGGCGCCGCGCGAGGCTATCGCCGTTATTTGCGTCCTTCCATCCCTACCCCTAAGACGTGCAGGAAGTGAGCGTCAAGCCACGCCGAGTCAGTCAGGGACTGGGTGTTTGCAGGCCAGGAAAACGCGCTGTGGCGTATCGAGTGTGGCAACCCACACATCCATCAATCATCTCCGAGAACCGCTGCAACTCACGCGTCGTGTCCCGGTCATGCCCGGCTTTCGCAAGTTGAGCGCTAAGTTCGTGGAACGCCTTGTCACGCTCAAGAAATACGCCTGGCACGGCCGTTAGCAGGGCCTGCTTGTCCGCGGGGGTCATTTGCTGATCCATGATGAAGCTATCGTGGATCGCCTGTGCCTTACTGGCCACGGTTTCGTGGTCACCTTGCACAATTGCGGCCTGGATCGCTTGAGTGGCTCCGAGGATCGCCTGCATCTCCTGGATCAGCAGCCC